>JAXJXL010000196.1:0-3642 GCA_036307525.1 Faecalimonas sp. | reverse complement strand
GTGTACCAGTAATTTTGTCCACCATCCTTTCCAAGAACTTCATTGGTTACATTTACATAAAAGCTTTCTGATTCAGCAATCTCCTCTGGCGTCAAACCTTTATCCAGGAGATACTGCTGTTTATAATTTTCCGCCAACATTTGGCTGAACATATCACCAAGATAATCATACATAGAAAGGTCATTTACTACATAAATGACTTCTCCTGGACTCTCAATTATAAATCCCGCCTCCAGTTCACCCATTTCCACCGCTTCTTTCATCTCTTTTTCATCTTCATATGTTGTCCAATCTGCAGGGTAAATTGCTTTCACCATTTCAGCATCCAAGCCAGCCTCTTCTTTCAGACAGATTCCAAGCAATTCCAGTTCTACTTCATCATCTGCTTCCACATTGACTTCGTCGTCAACCACTACTTCACCAGTACTGCCGGACTCTGGTCCTTTATCTTCTTCCCCCAACAGTCCAGGAATCATCGTTGGAACAATCACAACCGCTGCAATCACAGCTGCTAAGATAAATGTTGTCACAACAAAGCTTTTATTCTTGAAATAATTATTCAATTCAAACTTTAATACGGTCAAAAACTGTTTCATTACTCGTCACCTGCCTTTTCTACAAATATGTCATGCAGCGATGGTTCGTAAAGGCCAAAATACTCAATGTCCACGCCTTCATCTATCAATTTCTGCATAATCGCAGGTTTATTACCTTCCTTTTTCTCCCTAACTACAACTTGACTCTGCTGTATCTTTTCCACGTCCAGTAAATCTACAAATTTTGTTTTCAATAATTGTGCTAATTCTTCCGGTGTTTCACCAAGGCTTGCTATTACGAGTCTGTCCTTTCCAAAGTCTCTCTTAATTTCGCGGAGATTTCCCGATAGAACAATATCGCCATGATTCATAATCGCAATTTCATCACAGAATTCTTCTACATGGCTCATCTGATGACTGGAGAAGATAACAATCTTCCCTTCCTCAATCTGCTCCTTGATAACATCCTTCAGAATCTGGGCATTTACAGGGTCAAGACCTGAAAATGGTTCGTCCAAGATGACAATGTCCGGATTGCAAAGCAAGGTCTGTGCCAGCTGTACCTTCTGCTGATTTCCTTTGGATAAGGTTTCCAGCTTGCGGTTTTCATACTCTGAAACTCCCATGCGCGCAAGCCATTTTTTCGTCTGCTCCTTCGCCTCTTTTGCACCCAGTCCCCGAAGCGTAGCGAGGTAAACCAACTGTTCCCCCACCGTCTTTTTTGGATATAAGCCTCTTTCCTCCGGCAGATATCCTATCTGATATTCCTTTGCCTTAAACGGTTGCCCATCCATCAGCAAACTACCACCATTCGCTTTAAAAACATCCATTAAGATACGGATTGTTGTTGTCTTTCCGGCACCGTTTCTCCCCAAAAGTCCAAGTGCACTTCCACTTTCTACATGGAAAGAAATACCATGCAAGACTTCCGTTTCACCAAAAGACTTTTTGAGTCCCTGTACTTCCAGTCTCATCCGAATCCCTCCTTCGTATATTTACTCCATATTTTCTTCTTAATTATACTCCTCCTACATTGTCTCTTCAACATAATTTTACCATGTGCTTTGCACATGCTATGCTCCGCACGGATGCGCACTCCACTCCGTTCCGGCGCGGTATAATGTCTACAGACATTATACCATTATTCCTCTCACTAAAATGACCGTCTAAAATGACGGATGAAATGATTGACGAGCGTGGTGAAAACACCTATACTAAAGACATGATTATACGGTTAGAAATTTCAGACAAGGAGTACGATATGACAGACAGAAAAACTCGAAAAAGACATTATAAAAGAAAACAAAAAGTTGCTATTTTTATTGCAAGTGTTACGATAGCCATTGCAATATTTTTAGCTGGCTCATTGATATATGCAGTTCTTCGTCCAGAGGAAAAATCTGCTTCCTCAATCGACACTGATAAGGTTTACGATGACTTTTCAGAGCAGACAAAAGAACCGTTAAAGCTTCCTATGCCGAGCCCTGAGGTTTCCATTACTATTTCCGTAGTTGGTGACTGTACTTTAGGAACTGATGAAAACTTTAACTATGCCAGAAGTTTGAACGCTTATTATGAGAAAAATGGTCCGGAATACTTTTTAAAGAATGTAAGGAGCATCTTTGAAGCAGACGATTTGACAATTGCAAACTTAGAAGGAACTTTTACTAATTTAACTACAAGAGCCGACAAGACCTATGCGTTTAAAGGTCCTGCTGAATTTGTGAAAATTCTTACCAGTAGCTCCGTAGAGGCGGTTACCCTTGCCAATAACCATAGCCGAGATTACGGTGCACAGAGTTTAACAGATACTCGAAACACCTTAGACTCCGCGGGCGTGATTCACTTTGGTTATGATGTAACAAAGGTTGTGGAAGTTAAGGGGATAAAGGTTGGACTTGTCGGAATCTATGAATTAATTGACCACACCGGACGAGCACAGCAGGTGAAAGACAATATTGCCAAAGTGAAATCAAAGGGCGCAGATATAGTAATTGTTATTTTCCATTGGGGAATTGAACGCGATGCAGCTCCAAACTCACATCAGACTATGCTAGGAAGACTTGCTATTGATGAGGGTGCTGACCTTGTATGCGGTCACCATCCACATGTATTACAAGGCATCGAAACCTATAAAGGAAAGAACATTGTATATAGCCTTGGAAACTTCTGCTTTGGCGGAAACTCCAACCCAAGCGACAAAGACACCATGATTTTCCAACAGACATTTACTATTACGAAAGAGGGCGTAAAAGACGATAACGTAACAAATGTAATTCCGTGCTCGCTCTCTTCAGAAAAAAATCGCAACAACTACCAACCGACTCCTGCTACCGGCAGTGAGGCAGAACGCATTATGAAGAAAATTAAAGATCGCAGTGCGTTGATTAAGCTGCCATAGGCCGTGTTTTTCTGTTAATCAAACGAACCCAGACGTTTTTCGTCTGGGTTTTCTCATTTACATAAAGTTTTAGGCGTTGGTCAAAAAATTCAAGAATACATGTACATTTATCATGATGTTTTAGGCATAGTAAAATAGTCTTTTTATCCTTGCCTAATCATTTGGTTGTTTGGCCACAAATTTCCACTATACGCCTAATTTCTCCAATTTTTTGTAATGTTTCTAAGTCATTTTATTTCCTATGCCTAAACTCACCCGACTAATAACCTAACTTCCAATAAACAATGTCTTGCATTATCTTCTCGATTCACTACAAGTAAAATAGATTACCTGATATTTCTCTGCCACAAATTCCAAGAATTTTTTAGCCTGCTGAATTTTTTCATCATCCAAGTTCGTAAATGGATCATCCATGATAAGAACCGGTGCCTCTTCTTTGTACATGGCATCTACCAGTGCAACTCGAAGACAGATACCTATCAAATCTCGATATCCGGAGCTCTGGGTATTCACCTCACGCTGTTTTCCCTGTTCCACAACGGTAATATTTGTATTGGCATCAATGCAAAACCGCTCTGTTTCAACAGAAGTCATCATCCCAAAGTACTTATTAAAACTTTCCAAAATCGGAGCGGAATACTTATTTGTAATACTCTCTTTTGCTTTTGCAAGATATTCCTGTACTTTCAATATATGATTATACTT
>JAXJXL010000195.1:0-4922 GCA_036307525.1 Faecalimonas sp. | reverse complement strand
TTTTGATACTGCATAAATGTATCAAAGGCTGCATCATCGAAACTGAACACGTCCTTTTTCTGGCAAAAATCGATAATTCCATTAAAATCACTACGATAGTTGCCAATTGCTGATTCCGATAACGGAATACTTTTAATTAATTCCATGATGTTCTGTACCTTTTTGATAATATTGTCCATATATGGCGCCTCCTTTTATTTTTATATCGAAAGACACGATATACTTTAATATTAATTATTCCGATTAAATATGGGTAGTAGCAAAGCGAAACTGCTTAATTAAGGTGTTTGGGGGATGGGGAATTTAATGAATCGGGATAATTAAAGAATCGGAATAATCACGATTATTCCGATATCGAGATAATCAGGATGTGTGTTACCCGATTACTAAGGAGTTCCGAGAAAAGCTGTATACGGAATTGATTACAGAATGTGAAAAACAATTGGAGAAAGCCAAAGAAATCAATCCACAGACCGGTAAGCCTTATAATCGCAGAGAAAGAATGCAGAAGGAAGAGCAGGAACAGGCAGAGAAAGAGCAGCCTGAAAAGAAACAGACTTCAAAGAAGCAGGAAAAGAAAGGCAGATAGTTGGTTTGCCCTAAATTGTAGGGCAAACCTCTTGCCACTTCTAAAAAGTGTGCAGATGCACAAAAAATGGAAGTGACAATCAAACTAAATGAAAGCGACAGAGTTAAGTTCTGTCGCTTTCGTTCTATGTGAGTATAAGGTCTTTCCTGTGAAGTAGGAAATCCAAAATGTTCATATGGATAATACCATTTTGGCTCATATCGATTTTGTCAAGTGATAGTACATACTTCGGTGAAGCATCCGTAATCTTATCATACGCACCAAATTCACGCTTGATAGTATCTGCAGATGCTAGAAGATATGACACTTGGATGAAACATTTCTTACCATCCTTGATGGCTACAAAGTCGATTTCACCTTTAAATGTTTTTCCGGTAAAGACATTGTAACCACGGGTAAGAAGCTCGTTGTAAATAATATTTTCTAAGAAAAAGGTATCTTCAAAGTTAATCGTGTTCGTATTAATGGTTCTGAATCCCATATCGACGGCATAGTATTTTTCGCGATTTTTAAGAGCTGCTTTGCCTACAATATTATATCTTGACACACCATGAATCAGATATGCCTTTTTCATTTTGTCTAAATAGTTATATACAGTTCTTCTTGCGATTTCTTTATTATTCTGGTGTTTATAGTATGCACAGATATTGTCTGCAGAAAATTCTTTTCCTGCGTTTGCCAAAATATATAAGGATATATCCATAAACTGTTTCTTATCTAAATTTCTAGCTTTCTTAACAATATCCCGATTCACAATACTTTCGTACAAATTCTCTAAATATCTACGTGTAGACGTTTCATCTGCATAATCAAATCTTAAAGGGAATCCACCCCATTTCAAATAATCATAAAACAGATCTTCTGTAAAAGATTTCTTATTTAACTCCAAGTATTCTTTCAACTCACAAAATGAAAATGGCAGCACTTCAAACTCAACGGTGCGTCCGGTTAGAAGAGTGGCAAGCTCGCCGGATAGCAGAGTAGAATTACTTCCCGTTACAAAGAGAGAAGTATTAAGTGTTGCACGGAACGAAGCAAGTGCTTTTTCAAACTCTTTGATGTGTTGAATCTCATCAAGAAAGATGTAGTATTTCTCATCGTCGCGGATGCGAGATTTAATCTCCTTGTTTAAATCAGATGCATTTTCAATATATTCGTAGTCAAGGTCTTCTAAATTCAGATAAATGATATGCGAATCGTCTATGCCATTCGAAATCAATTCTTCCATTATTGTTTTCAATAAAACAGACTTACCAGAACGACGAACACCGGTAATTACCTTTATTATATCCGATTCATAAAATGGTCGTATCTGCTGTAAGTATAATTCTCGTTTTAATTTCACTGAGTATCAACCTCCTCTATTTAGTTCATATTATATTTGAAAACCAAAGAATGTGCAAGATAGAAATGCACAAAAATCATAAAAATTAAATATTGTGCAAGATTAACTTGCACAAATATTAAAAATTACTGCTTTTGTGCACGATTGGTATAGTCTTATTTCAGTAATTCGTCATATGAAGTGTTCAAACAATCTCGAATACCACGAAGTTGGCTGACGGTTATGTGCTGGATACCACGCTCAATTTTCACTAAGGTTTCTCTTGTCATAGAGACATCATGCAACTGTAAGAGACCGACAAGTTCGGTTTGTCCGATTCCGGCAGATAAGCGTACCTGTCTAATATTTGTACCAATATTCGTATTCGTTTGTTTTATCTTTTGTTCCACCATAATATATAATCCCTCTAACTGGACTAAAAATAGTCCGCTTTCTATTTATCATATCTTTGTTGTGTGATACAATGGGACTAGAATGGGTCCAATGTTAAGAGAAATAATATTATTGTGTTTGGCTATTTGATTTTACCATGAAGTTGTTCGTGTTGTGCAACTGCCTGTCTAATCAAATAGAGTACTTGTCCATTGATTGAACGGCCTTCGTAATCAGCCAGGTCTTTCAACTTTTTATGTGTATCAGAATCAATTCGTAATCCTAAATGTTTGTCTTTTTCCATCTCGAAATCCTTTCTACTTGTGTTAAGTACAAAACAAGTTCTAACATTAAGTACATTTTAAGTACGAATGGTGATACAATGTTCTAAATGGACTTAAAATAAGTACACAATATTTTTGAGCATATTAGAAAGATGCCCATTTCGATTTGCAATAATTCCCATATGGAAAGAAACAAATGAAAAAAAGGATGGTGGAATTTGATGAACAAAGAAAAGAAAGTCAAATATTATTCTATTAGAGCTAGTGTAATGTGGTTAGGTGTGCTATTGTGTGCGCTTTCTATAGTGTGTGTAACGATGTTGCTTTTTGGGGAAAGAAGTGGTTTTCACTCGGAAACAGTATATGCAGAATACGGCACGATCACTTCGGAATTACATGATAAAGAAAAGTGCTATTTATGTGGAAGTTCTGATGACAGCATGATGGACTATTACGGGAAATTTGATACGATTGGTATTATTGGTTTGAATCAGTGGCATATCTTAGACCTTCGGTTAAAAGAGTATGATAGCGAAGGAAACGCTGTGGAGAAAGAAGGAAGTTCAAACGATTATGGAAGTATGCAGGGAGTGAAATATAGTGTCAGTGCAACCCCAAGTCGTGGTATGTCAAATGTAACAATAGAATCAACGGATGGAATGTTTAATGAGAGAGTGGTTGAGCAACATTTGTGTCAAGAGTGTTTGGATAAAGTAACAGGCACACTTGCGAGGGATGTAGTAAAAGGCAAAGAAGAGTATTTTCCTTTTTGTCTTGTGGATTTTGAGACGTTAGAATTATATCCGGTACAAAGCGAAAAGCATAGTTATTTTATACGGGACTACTATGTGGAAGTAGAACAAGAGGAATCAAAGGTATTTATACAGGTATATTACTTGCTAGAGAGAAATATCAAACAGTAGATGAAGCACAAAAAAAGAACAGAGAGTGCGTGCAACTGCCAGTTGCTGAAATTTCAAAGCTTACTTGGTCGATTTTATGCCGATAATTTGATATAATATCCACAACTTCAAACTTCATTGAAACCAATCTTATTTTTTGACGAGTATATTATTAGGGAGGGATTGTCTCAACAAGTCAAAAGTAAAGAATTGGAAGGAAGGTGCTAGTAATGAAAAAAATGTTTTTGCTAATGTGTATTCTGTTTGTGATGGTATTAACAGGGTGTCAAGAGGAGATATGTGACGAAAAGCCGGTTATTTATTTGTATCCGGAGCAGGAGACTGAGGTCGAGGTTCAATTGGATTATGATGGGACTTTGGTTTGTACATACCCTGAATACAATAATGGATGGAAGGTGGTAGCACAACCGGACGGAACCTTGTGTGATGAATCGGGAAAGACATACTCCTATCTGTTTTGGGAAGGTGATGCGGATGCAACATATGATTTTACCAAAGGCTTTGTGGTAAAGGGTTCGGAAACGGCAGAGTTTTTAGAGGGAAAATTAGAAGAAATTGGATTGAATGCAAAGGAAGCAAATGAATTTATCGTATACTGGCTTCCTAGAATGCAGGAAAACAAATACAACTTAATTACATTTCAGACTGAAGCGTATACGGATGTTGCAAAACTTCATATAACGCCAGAACCAGACAGTGTTTTGCGTGTGTTTATGGCATACAAGGAACTGGAAAAACCAATCGAGATAGAAGAACCTGTAATTGCACCATTTGAGAGAAAGGGATTTACTGTTGTAGAATGGGGGCGGAGCAGAAGTGTATAGCGAGGATTTATAAATGGAGAAATCATTTCACAATAAAGAAGGTTTTTCTATACAGTTATTGTGCCCCCCAAAATGTAATTAAGAGAATGTTAAGTAGACATTAGTGCTTTACCATGCTAAAATATAAGCAGATATAATGCAGATGTGCAACTGTTGCGGGAGGAGTGCAACATGAAGAAACGTAAATGGACGCAGAAAGAGGTCTGCGACTGGCTTAAGAAACATCATGCACTCATCTACTTTAATCCAAGTGATAAGAATTTGTTTGTACGTAAGTATTATGGTATTGGGTGGATTATGAATCTCGGAAATCCGTGGGCGTATGCTACCGTGAGAGGAACGGTTGTTATCCTATTGCTTATCAGTCGCATCCTATAGTGTTTAGGGGTATAAATGATGAAATTACATAAGGTGATAAAAAGACTTATAATCATTGGTTTTTGTCTTGGAGCTGCAGGGTTACTTGTCTTAATTGGCATTAACGCGCATTTGAAAGGCGCGGTAAAAGACAGAATAGTAGAATCTGATGGTCTTCCTGATGAAGAGTTTGACTGTATTATGGTATTAGGATGTCAGGTTAAAGAA
>JAXJXL010000194.1:0-1802 GCA_036307525.1 Faecalimonas sp. | reverse complement strand
TGCCAGTTCTTCTGTCGTAACAGATGTACTTGCGCATGCTGCCGTCATACCCTCCTGCACCATTGCCGGAGTGTTTGGCATGGTACGAACGACTTTTACCGGTTTTCCAAATTGTTCTTCCAACCAATCTAATGTCTTGCCTGGCGCCAAAGTAATAATAATCTGATTCTCTTTTACATAATCCTTGATTTCAGCAATCACCTGTGCATAAAATTGTGGTTTGATTGACAGCACAAACGCATCTGCTTTTTTTACCACTTCGATGTTGCTTTCTGCAATCTGAATACCAAGAGTCGCTTTTGCTTTTTCTTTGCTTGGGGCAAATACATCTGCCCCTATAATCTCATCTGCCTGAATTAGTCCATTGGAAATGATGCCACTCATAATGGCGCTCGCCATATTCCCGCATCCGATAAATCCAAGTTTCATACGATCACCTCTATTTTTCTTCTTGAACTTCTTCTTTTCTGATTTCTTTTGTACGGATTTCTTTACAAATCTGTTCTACAAATGCATCGATAGATTTCTGTCCTTCATCGCCTGCAAAACGACTTCTTACAGAAACAAGTCCTTCTGCTTCCTCCTTCTCACCAACAATGAGCATATATGGAAGTCTGTTGAGTCTTGCATCACGAATCTTGTAGCCAATCTTTTCTGAACGATTATCAACCGTTACATCTACGCCATTCATTGCAAGTTCTTTGCGAACCTTCTCAGCATAGTCTGCATATTTTTCTGAGATTGGCAAGATACGTACTTGTTCCGGACATAACCATGTCGGGAATTTTCCGGCATATTTTTCAATCAACCATGCAAGTGTTCTTTCATAACATCCAAGAGATGTTCTATGGATGATGTAAGGACGTACCTTTGCGCCTTCCTGGTCGATATAATACAGATCAAATTTTTCTGCAATTGCACAATCTAACTGAATCGTAATCATGGTATCTTCTTTACCATAAACATTCTTAGCCTGAATATCAATCTTTGGTCCGTAGAATGCAGCTTCACCATCTGCTTCCACGAAATTGATTCCCTTCTCAATCAAGATTTGACGAAGAGCATCCTGTGTGCTTTCCCAATAAGCCTCATCCCCAAGGTATTTTGCCTTGTTTTCTGGATCCCATTTTGACAAACGGTATGTCACATCATCCTGCAATCCCAAGGTTGTCAAAATGTGAATTGCAAGGTTTAAGCAGTTTTGAAGTTCTTCTTCTGCCTGGTCAGGACGAATTACATTATGACCCTCACTGATTGTAAACTGACGTACACGTGTGAGGCCATGCATTTCCCCGGAATCTTCATTACGGAATAAGGTAGATGTTTCACCCATTCTGTAAGGAAGGTCACGGTATGATTTTTGCGAATTTTTATAAACAAAATATTGGAACGGACATGTCATCGGACGAAGGGCAAACACTTCCTTATCCACTTCTTCATCACCCAGTACGAACATTCCATCTTTGTAGTGATCCCAGTGTCCTGAAATCTTGTACAAATCAGATTTTGCCATTAATGGAGTCTTGGTACGAACGTATCCCCACTCTTTGTCTTCCAAATCTTCAATCCATCTTTGAAGCTTCATAATCATCTTTGTTCCCTTTGGAAGCATTAATGGAAGTCCTTGACCGATTACGTCAACTGTTGCAAAAAGTTCCATTTCACGGCCAAGTCTGTTGTGGTCACGTTTCTTAATATCTTCTAAACGTTCCATGTGGGCTGCTAAATCTTCTTTGTTGTCGTATGCTGTTGCATAGATACGTTGTAATTGCGCTTTGTTTGAATCGCCTCTCCAGTAAGCC
>JAXJXL010000193.1:0-1671 GCA_036307525.1 Faecalimonas sp. | reverse complement strand
TCTCCGAAGAATTCGATTCGATATGCAACCTTTTCTGAGTATGCAGGGAAAATCTCCAGCACATCCCCATGCACACAAAATGTACCACGTTTAAAATCCATCTCGTTGCGGTCATACTGAATCTCAATGAGTTTCTTTATCACTTCATCACGGTCTTTTATCATACCCGGACGAAGAGAAATCACCATCTCTTTATAATCAATCGGTGAACCCAATCCATAGATACAGGATACACTGGCTACAATAATGACATCTCGTCGCTCCGATAATGCCGCCGTTGCTGAATGGCGCAGTTTATCTATCTCGTCGTTCATGGATGAGTCTTTTGCGATGTAGGTGTCTGACGAAGGAACATAGGCTTCCGGTTGGTAGTAATCATAATAGGATACAAAATACTCCACCGCATTGTCAGGAAAGAACTCCTTAAATTCCCCGTAGAGCTGTGCTGCCAAGGTCTTATTATGTGCAATCACCAAGGTTGGTTTATTCAGTTTTTCAATAATATTCGCCATTGTAAACGTTTTACCGGAGCCCGTCACACCAAGTAATGTCTGACATTGGTTGCCTTCCTCGAAGCCTTTCACAAGAGCTTCGATGGCTTGCGGTTGGTCGCCGGTTGGCTTATATTCTGATTTTAAAACGAATTGGTCCATGAGTTACTCCTTTTACGCAATTGGCTACACGTGCGTAGCCAATTTATCAGACACTGTCTGACAAATTCGTTATCGTCAAAATGGTTATTGCAAAAATTGCAACTACCACTACTATTATCCACCTATTCTATTAGATTATATCAGAAGACAAAAGAAAAGTACAGAACAAATCCGAATGTTTGTTCTGTACTTTTGTGATTCATCAATATAAGTTCAACTATTTCTTCGCTCTTGCCTTAAATTCTTCCACAATCGCAATCATTTCTTCTGACGGATTGGAAACAACCGCAGATGCGAAAATCTTACATAGTGGATTCGTTGTTACACGTTCAACTGCCGCGCTAACAGCGGACACTCCTCCACTGACAAAAATCAATACGTGTCCTCCGCATTTCGTATCCTTTGTTTCATATTCCACTTCCGAAGTCTTCAACATCTGGTCTAATACAATCACTGCATTCGCCTCTCCAAGAACTTCTACCAATCCATATGCTCCGTATGCCATAAACTTTCCCTCTACTTTCGCCCTTATTTATTAATTGTCATTGCTGCTGCAAGCTCTGTCCCCTTATCAGGAGCAGCTATTACTGTATGCGAAATAATTTTTGATATCGGCGCTGCCTTTGCTAAAGCAGCTTCCATCGCAGCATTCACATCTGATATTCTCCCGCGCATTTTCACACAGGCACCTGCACCAAGACGGTTTCTCTCTACGGATTGTATCTTGACATCGGCTGTTTTTGCCGCTGCATCCAATGCAACGAAGCATGCACATTCGCTATCCAATTCAAATACACCTATTGCCATTCCATCATATTTACCATTCATAATGAATTCCTCGCTTCTTCTTTTGCGTGTATATAATACACATTAAACTTTCTCGGAATATTGTAGCATATTTGCCAAAAGAATACAAATACAACTTTACTTATTTCCTTAAACCTTTAATTCCTTTTGCCAATATCTTCACATCATTAATAATATAATCAAATGCTCCGGCCTTCACCATATTAATGAT
>JAXJXL010000192.1:0-1622 GCA_036307525.1 Faecalimonas sp. | reverse complement strand
TCTACCATTTTCAATTGTAACACATCTTCGTAGCACAGCCAATTGGTATAAAGTACCTCATATGGCGGCTTACTCTGATACACTAGACCATATTGCTCCTTTTGCTCCTCCATATAGGAACCCTTTAAAACCTTTAAAAATCCCAGTTGCAACTGCTCCGGATGAAGTCTATAAACATCATCAAAGGATTTTCGGAAACTATTCAGGTCTTCATGCGGAAGCCCTGCAATCAAATCCAAATGCTGGTGCACATTTTGCCTCTGATTGATACGCTTCACAATTCGCTCAACCTCAGCAAACTTCATGGTTCTTCGAATCTCTTTTATGGTAGTCTCATTGGTTGACTGCACACCGATTTCCAACTGAATTAGACCAGGACGCATTTGCTCGATAAGCTTTAGTTCTTCCTCATTCAATAAATCTGCCGCCACTTCAAAATGAAAATTTGTGACACCCTTATCATGCTCTATGAGATAGTTCCATATTTCAACTGTACGTTTATGATTACAGTTAAAGGTACGGTCTACAAATTTTACCTGTGGCACTTCTTGGTCTATAAAAAACTGCAATTCCCTTTTTACCAATTCCAAGTCGCGAAACCGCAAGCATTTATCCACCGACGACAGACAGTAGCTGCATGAAAATGGACAGCCTCTACTACTTTCGTAATAAATAATCTTATTTTTAAAGTCCTCCATATCATTATATACAAATGGTACCGTACTTAGGTCTATAGTTTTTCTCCATTCATTCTGGACAATTTCACCCGTGTCTTTGCGATAAGAGATTCCTTTAATCTCGGAAAGTTGCTTGTATTCTTGGAAACGTCTCTCGGAGGAAGCAGCGCTTGGCTGATGATAATATTTCATCAGTTCCAAAAAGGTGGCTTCCCCTTCTCCCATCATCACTCCGGTCACTTCAGGAAGTCTCTCCAGCACATCCTTCGCATCATAGCTCACCTCCGGACCACCAACCCAGATTGGAAGTTTTGGAAAAAGCTTCTTGATTTCATGAATCAATTGTTCCACATAGCTGATGTTCCAAATATAGCAGGAGAAGCACAGAACATCCGGTTTCTTCTTGTATAAATCCATCAATATATCATCCATCTGCTGATTAATCGTGTACTCAGCAATGGATATCTCATTTTTATAGGCAGACGCATAGGCACGCAGGCTATATACTGCCAGGTTGGAATGTATGTACTTTGCGTTGATGGCTGTTAATACAATGTTCATAACAAAACTCCTTGGTTATTGGTATGTAATTTTTTCGTATACGAACAAAAAAAGTGCCATTGTATCACTAGAAAACTTGTAATGCAATAACACCCTCTCACTCTCTTTTACGTGCGTTGCATTTCGAACTCCCTCCACAAGCGTTACCTCTGCAGTTAACTCAGCCCAGGCACCCTTGCGGCACCCGGAAGGTTCTACTTAGTGCTGCTTCGTTCCCGACCTGACACGGTTCATAGATTTCCGTCGCGCAAGACCCAAACATCTACGCCACTTACAAAGGGCAGCCTTACAGAGAAGAGCCCTCCATGCAACATCACCCCTACTATAGCGGATTGTAGGTACAAGGTACCGCTAACACCCCGGCTGCACGGTTACTTATTATAC
>JAXJXL010000191.1:0-6166 GCA_036307525.1 Faecalimonas sp. | reverse complement strand
TTCTTTGTGGTAATTAGTGTTGTGATAGCACTTGACCCACCGGCATTTATTGCACAACTCATGGGAATTTCCTGGGGAGCTTTAGCGGGAGCATTTTTAGCCCCTTTCTTATATGGTCTGTACTGGAAAGGTGTTACAAAAGCAGCTGTTTGGGCAAGCTTTGTATGTGGTGTAGGCATTACAGTTGCCAACATGTTCTTCAAATTCATAGAATCACCAATTAATGCAGGGGCAATTGCCATGGTGGCAGGTTTGATAATTGTGCCAGTAGTTAGTTTGATTACACCGAAGATGAAGAATGAAGAAGTAGATAGTATGTTTGCTTGCTTAGAAGAAACCGTTACCGTTCGAAGAAAAAGATCAATAGAAGAATAGATAAAAATATACGCCTCATTTTGTTTAACGAATTTCTAAATGGAAATACTTAGAAAAAAACAGAAATGAGGCGTTTTTATGTGTACAGCAATCTCTTATAAAACAAATGATCATTATTTTGGAAGAAATTTGGATTTGGAATATTCCTATGAAGAGTCCGTAGTCATTACTCCGCGATATTTCCCGTTTAAGTTTCGCAAGGAACGAGAATTTCCCAAACATTATGCAATCATAGGTATTGCCTATGTGGAACAGGATTATCCGTTATATTATGATGCAACCAATGAGAAGGGACTTAGCATGGCTTCGCTAAGTTTTCCGGGAAATGCGGTTTATAAATGCGAACAGGATGACAAATATAATGTTGCACCATTTGAAATTATCCCATGGGTGTTGGGACAGTGCAGTGATGTACAAGAAGCAAGACATCTACTAGAAAAGACAAATATGATAAAGCTTGCTTACAACAAAAGATTACCCTTGACAGCACTTCATTTCATGGTGTCGGATAAATATGAAACCATCGTAGTTGAGCCCATGGAGGATGGACTTCACATTTATGAAAATCCGGTAAAAGTTCTTGCGAACAATCCAGTGTTCCCATATCATTTACATCATTTAAATGATTATATGTACTTAACGAAAAAAGAGCCGGTAAATCATTTTGCAAAAGAATTACTTTTGGAAACATACAGCAGGGGTATGGGTGCTATGGGATTGCCGGGAGACTTATCGTCTGCGTCCAGATTTGTACGCGCCGCATTTACAAAGTGGAATTCACTGGGTGGAGAGACGGAAGAAGAAAGTGTGAGCCAATTCTTCCACATCTTAGGTGCTGTTGAGCAGCAAAAGGGATGTGTGCAGGTGGAAAAGGGAGAATATGAATATACCATTTATTCTAGCTGCTGTAACACGGATAAGGGGATTTTTTATTATAAGACATATGATAATAGTCAAATTACTGCGGTCGATATGCATAAGGAAAATTTGGAGGGGAGAGAGCTGAGAAAATATCCGCTTTTGAAGGAGGCAAATGTTTTCAGGCAAAATTAAATGGCTGGTAGCTTAAATTACAAAATGTTAAACAGGGCAAATCGATTCGTTAAGACATCGTTTCGCCCCGTTTTTAAGTTAATATATACCACAAATTTTATCAATGAATGCCAACTCATCAATTGTAAAAGATGTGTTTTGTACTGCCACAATATTATCTAATATCTGTTCTGGCTTAGACGCACCTATAAGAACACTATTCACAATTCCGTCTTTTAACACCCAGGCAAGCGCCATTTGAGCAAGACTTTGTCCACGTTCAGAAGCAAGGGTGCTTAGTTGACGTATTTGTTCTAAACGTTCTTCTGTCACAGATTCTTGTTTCAAAAAACGACCGTCGGTACGAATGCGGCTGTCCTCTGGGATTCCATTCAGATAGCGATTTGTCAACATACCTTGTGCAAGTGGCGAAAATGCGATAATGCCTTTTCCTAATTCCACAGCTGTACTTTTTAGTCCGTTATTTTCAATTGTACGATCAAAAATTGAATAGCGATTCTGATTGATAACAAACGGAACTTTGAATTCATTCAGAATAGCAGTTGCCTTTTTGAGTTGTTCACCGTTGTAATTTGAAAGACCTACATATAACGCCTTCCCTGACTGTACTGCAGAGGCAAGAGCTCCCATAGTTTCTTCCAATGGTGTATTAGGATCCGGGCGATGATGATAGAAGATATCTACATATTCTAAACCTAAACGCATTAGACTTTGATCCAAACTGGAAAGTAAATATTTGCGACTCCCCCATTCCCCATAAGGACCTGGCCACATATAGTAGCCTGCTTTCGTGGATATAATTAGTTCATCACGATATTCACTTAGTTCTTCTTTCAAAATACGGTTGAAGCTTTGCTCTGCAGCGCCCGCCGGGGGGCCGTAGTTATTTGCTAAGTCAAAATGCGTAATTCCGTTGTCAAAAGCGGTAAAGCACATTTGTTTCATGGTTTCATATTGACCTGTAGTGCCAAAGTTGTGCCATAGACCTAAAGATACAGCTGGTAGTTTTAATCCACTGTTTCCAAGTCGGTTGTATGGCATAGAGTCATAACGACTGTTAGAAGGTTTGTACATAGGTTGTACCTCCAATTTTTATATGTAGATTGTACAATAAATAAGATGGAAATGCAAGGAAGGGTATTTTGTCCTAACAGTCCAATGAGAAAAGACATCAATATGCTCTTCATATTACAAAGAAAATATTCTTAATTCATTGTATACATAAAAAATAGATGATAAAATATAAATTAAGATTATACAACGTGAAAAATCACTTTATCATTTTGTACGTGGA
The DNA here is from genome assembly GCA_036307525.1 of Faecalimonas sp. Lineage (GTDB taxonomy): Bacteria > Bacillota > Clostridia > Lachnospirales > Lachnospiraceae > Faecalimonas. The sequence goes on along the minus strand of JAXJXL010000191.1, from coordinate 3,444 downwards.
GAATTCATATGCAAGAAGATAAACAAGGAGGGAATGAAACATGTTAGTTTTAGCATACAGGAAATGCAGCACATGTATAAAAGCACTTAATTGGTTAGAAGAAAATAATATTGAATTCGAAGAGCGTCCAATTAAAGAGGAAAATCCGACATACGAAGAGTTAAAGGTATGGTATGAGATGAGTGGAATGTCACTGAAGAATTTTTTTAACACGAGTGGACTTTTGTATAAAGATATGGGGCTGAAAGATAAACTGCCACAGATGTCGGAAGAGGAACAACTGTGTCTACTTGCTACAAATGGAATGCTTGTTAAACGTCCATTGGTAGTGGGCAAAGATTATGTGCTTACCGGATTTAAGGAGAAAGAATGGGCAGAAAAGATGTTAAAATAATTCGTAGCAATCGCAGAACCATTTCTCTCGAAATTACTCCGACAGGAGAAGTCCTAGTGCGTGCACCAAGGCATATGTCCGAGGCAGAGATTCGTGCTTTTGTAGAGTCGAAGTCATCCTGGCTTGCGAAACATTTGCAAAAGAAAGAAAAGGATATGGAGTCGCTACAGGAAGAAGGCAGATTTACAGAGCAAGAGATGAAGAGACTTCAGGAGTTGGCTAAGAAGGTGATTCCGGAGAAGGTTGCTTACTATGCGAGGCTAATGGGAGTTACCTATGGGCGAATTGGTATTCGCAGGCAGAAGACCAGATGGGGAAGCTGTAGCCGAGAAGGGAACTTGAATTTCAACTGTCTGCTAATGATGGCGCCACCGGAAGTGCTAGACTATGTCGTAATCCATGAACTTAGTCATAGATTGGAGATGAATCATTCGGCGAGGTTCTGGGCGCTGGTTGAGAAGGTGATGCCGGAATATAGGGTGCCGAGGAAGTGGCTGAAGGAGCATGGGGGAAGGCTGATGCTTCGGATGTGTGTGGAATAGACAATGTCCTTTGGACTAACAGTCCAATGAAAAACCTATTGACAAATGATATCCTCTTATTATAGACCCGCGAAGGGAATGTAATAGGAGGATGTTTTTATGACTAAAGAAAAAACAGACATTGTATTATTTGAAACGAAAGACAAAAGTATTTCCATGCCAGTCGAAGTAAAAGGTGAGACAGTATGGCTTAGCGCAAATCAAATGGCATTACTATTTGATAGAGACGAAAAGACCATTCGAAAACATATTAATAATGTTTTCAATGAAAATGAAGTTGAAAAAGAATACAACACGCAAAAAATGCGTGTTGTGGGTGTGACCCAATTAGTTCCATTTTACTCGTTGGATGTCATCATCTCAGTTGGTTATCGTGTAAAATCTAATCGAGGTGTGGAATTTCGGCGTTGGGCTAATTCAGTATTAAAGCAGTACATATTACAAGGTTATGCAGTGAATCAAAAACGCATCCAGCAATTAGGTGAAGTTATATGCATTATGAAACGGACAGAAAACGAGTTGGATAGTAAGCAAATTTTGTCTGTCATTGAAAGATATAATAATACGCTTGACTTATTGGATGCATATGATCATCAAACATTGAAGCGTCCGAAGGGAAACCAAGCAACGTATGTACTTACATATGAGGAATGTATGAATGTGATTCAAAAAACACGTTTTGGAGATGAATCGGATTTGTTTGGTAAAGAGAAAGATGATTCTTTTAAAGGTAGTATTGGCAATATTTATCAATCCTTCGATGGACATGACGTGTATGAGTCATTAGAAGAAAAGGCTGCTAATTTATTGTATTTTATTACCAAAAATCATAGCTTCCTTGATGGGAACAAACGTATTGCGGCAACCGTTTTTCTCTATTTTCTAGATAAAAACAATGCTTTGTTTTACGAAGGACGGATGCACAGAAACGTTTTGCTGCATATTATAAACGAATATACTGGTTAGCGTCATAGAGTGCTTTGGACTAACAGTCCAATGAAAAAAGTATTGACAAATGCTATCCTCTTATTATAAACCCGCGAAGGGAATGTAATAGGAGGATATTTTTATGGAAAGAAAAATTGATGTAATTGATGATTTTAACGGAAGAAAGATAGTGTTTATTCATGACATTATTTTTAAGAAAAAGCAGTATGTGGAATGGAAGGATGTAAAAGAGTACCTAAAGAGATATGTAGGAGAGGTATATAAGATTTTATCTGCAGAAGATGAAATTTATATTGGAGCAGATTTTCCAAATGAATATACTGGTTCGGCATATACATATTCACTTAAAGGCGCAAATGTAAAAGCTAAGGCAAATGCTGTTCAAGGAATTCCTGAAATGATTGAGATTGCTACCGGTGGAAACTACAAAGCGAACGAGGAAGAAAAACATAGTCGCAATGCAAAATTGGGTTGGTATCGTTATGACACCTATTTTGCAATTCCAGTGCATGCTAGTGATGGAGAAGTTGACCATTATAATGTGTTCCATGCTTCGTTATTGATTCGACATTCAGAAGATGGAAAGAAATACTTGTATGACATAATAGACATAAAAAAAGAAACGAGCTACCCGCTTGAGCCATAAGGCTGTACACGACAAAAAACCCATTTCTTGAGTTTATAATATGAGATTTGGGAGCAATAGTCAAGAAGAAAATTGTATAACATCCAATATATTAAATGTTAAAGGAAAATGTTAGAAAAGAGGTTGAAATATGGCTGGGAAAACAGTAATTCTTACTTGTGAGACAGAGTTTGTAATTAGAAAAATGGGAAACAGGATAAAGGAAGCAAGGCTACGAAGGAATATTAAGGCAGAGATATTAGCGGAACATGTAGGTATTAGTAAAGGTACATTATCAGCGATAGAAAAGGGTGAGCCAACGGTTTCTATCGGTGCATATGCGGCAATCTTGAATGCACTTGAAATGATAAATGATTTTGACTATGTTGCAGTAGATAGAGAGGGGAAGCAATGTTATCAAAATTCGCATTTGTATCATAGAAAGCGCGCAAGCAAGAGAAAAGAAGGTGGTGAAAGGAAATGATTTGGCAACGATGTATCAGGTGGAGACTAGAAATTTAAATAAGGCTATGAAACGCAATATAGACAGATTTCCAAAGGATTTTTGCTTCCAACTAACTAAAGAAGAATATAACAACTTGATGTTCCAATTTGGAACATCAAGAGGTATCTCAAAAAGTCTTCTTTGAAGGACAGATATATGATGCATTTAGTTTGTTTACACAATTAGTAGCTAAAGCAGAAAAATCAAATATCTGTCGACTTGTCCAAGTTGGCATGTTAAAATGAATCCACGAGGAAAGAAAGTGAGGACCAATTATGCCTTTACAAATCGTTAGAAACGATATTACAAAAATGAAAGTAGATGCTATCGTGAACGCGGCGAATTCATCGCTCCTTGGCGGTGGCGGTGTGGACGGCGCAATCCATGCGGCGGCAGGAATAGAACTGCTCGAAGAATGCAGAAACCTGGG
>JAXJXL010000190.1:0-5966 GCA_036307525.1 Faecalimonas sp. | reverse complement strand
TGAAATACCTCTTCGTGTTACACATAATGATACGAAACTCAACAATGTTATGCTTGACGATGAAACAAGACGAGGCATTTGTGTAATTGATTTGGATACTGTTATGCCAGGTCTTGCCATGAATGATTTTGGTGAGTCTATTCGCTTTGGTGCGAGTACGGCGGCAGAGGATGAGAAGGATTTAGATAAAGTATGGTGTGATATGGATTTGTTTGCAGCCTATACGAAAGGATTCCTTGAAGGCTGCGGTGGCAAATTGACAGATAAGGAGATTGAACTTCTCCCGATGGGTGCAAAGGTCATGACTTATGAGTGTGGTATGCGATTCCTGACAGACTATCTGCAGGGAGATGTGTATTTCAAGACACACAGAGAGGGACATAACCTAGACAGAACACGTACACATATCAAATTAATCAAGGATATGGAAGATAAATGGGATAGGATGCATGAGATTGTAAGAAATATTCAGATGCAGTCATAAGTTGAAGGAGGAGTAAGACATGAAATGTATTATTAATGGTCGGCTTGTGTTGCCAAACAGTGTGCTTTCTGGCATGGCAATCGTTTTTGACAAAAAGATTAGAGAAATTATGCCACAGTGTGAAATCAATACAGAAGAGTATGAGATCATAGATGCAAAAGGAAATCTTGTTGCGCCTGGACTTGTAGATATTCACATTCACGGATATCTAGGAGAGGATGCTTCGGATGGAAATCCAGAAGGACTGAAAAAAATGGCAGCAGGAATCGCAAAGAACGGTGTTACTTCTTGGTGTCCGACCACCATGACTATGCATAAGGATGTGATTGTAAAAGCCTTTGATACAGCTAGAGAGGTGAAGGCTGAGAAGGAGTGCTATGGTGCGAAAATCTTAGGAATCAACTGCGAAGGACCATTTATTAACCCTTCCAAGAAAGGTGCACAGCCGGAAGAATTTATTCTGCCACCGGATGGCGACTTTATCGTAGAACATGCAGATATTTTAAAATTATTTACCGTGGCTCCGGAGATGGATGGTGCCCTAGAGTGTATAAAAAAGGTTTACGAAGATGGCAGAGTGCTTGTGTCTATGGGACACACCGGTGCTTCCTTTAATGAGGCAAACGAGGGTATTAAAGCAGGAGTACGTCATACAACCCATTTATTTAACGCAATGACGGCTTTGCAGCATCGTAATCCAGGTGTGGTAGGAGCAGCTCTTTCTGATGAAAGAGTAAGCTGTGAGTTGATTGCAGATACTTTCCATGTAAATCCGGGATTATATAAATTGGTTGCCAAAGCAAAAGGAGATAAGCTTTGTCTGATTACAGACTGTATGCGTGCAGGTGGCATGGAAGACGGAGATTACACTTTGGGTGGTCAGCATGTTATCAAAACAGGTATTCAATGTTTACTGGAGGATGGAACCATAGCAGGAAGCGTTTTGGAACTGAACGCGGCAGTTAGAAATCTAAAAGAGCATACAGATTTATCGCTTTCGGAAGTTTTTGCATGCGCAAGCCTGAATCCTGCAAAGGCAGTAGGGGAAGCAGAACGAATTGGTTCTTTGGAAGTAGGAAAATGTGCAGACATTATGATTTGTGATGACAATATTAATGTAATAACTACGATTATTGATGGCGAGATATTCGAGCTGGCATAATTAAGAAAGAAAAAGGAGTATGTGAACATGATTAAAGCAATTTTAGACCCGGGTTATCAGCCAATGGCAAAGGTGGTAGCTGAGTATCAAGAAAGTGTAAAAAAAGTAGGCGGCGTTCCTATGGTAATCGCTGTGGAAAGAAATAAAGGATATATTTCTACATACCAAATGGATATCTATGCAGATGGAACTGGTCATGATGAGGAAAATTATGGCATTGCAGAACGTATTGTTAAAACACTTCTTTGGTTATATGGTGGATACAAAGTGACTGTTGCAGGTTCAAAGAAAATATATGAAGGCTTACTTGCAGCATACAAAGAAGGCGGAGCGAGAGAATTTGATGCGAATTTTATGTCTCGTGTATATGAAAAACCATTTGAAGTTTTGTATGTGGAAGATGTGAAGGATGCACCAAAGGCTTATCAAGCAGCGGATTCTATTGGACGTCATTTAGATGGATGTCGTATCGGTTTTGATGCAGGCGGAAGTGATAGAAAGGTAAGCGCAGTGATTGACGGAGAAGCAGTGTATTCCGAAGAGGTTGTATGGTTCCCTAAATTGCAGTCTGACCCGGATTATCACTATCAGGGAATTTTGGAGGCTATGAAGACAGCAGCTTCACATATGCCTAGAGTAGATGCAATTGGTGTTTCTTCAGCCGGTGTTTATATTGATAATAAGATTATGGTGGCTTCTTTGTTCCTCAAGGTTTCAGATGAGGATTTTGAGAAGAAGGTAAAAACCATGTACATGGATATTGCGAAGGAAATCGGGGATGTTCCGATTGAGGTTGCAAATGACGGTGATGTAACAGCCCTTGCAGGCGCTATGGATTTGAATGACAATAACGTACTCGGTGTAGCAATGGGCACCAGTGAAGCAGTAGGATATGTTGATTCCGAAGGAAATATTACGGGCTGGCTCAACGAGCTTGCATTTGTTCCGGTAGATTATAACAAGGATTCCATGGTGGATGAATGGAGTGGTGATTACGGCTGTGGTGTGAAATATTTTTCTCAGGACAGTGTAATTAAGTTGGCACCGGCTGCAGGAATTGAGTTGGAAGAAAGTTTATCGCCGGCAGAAAAATTAAAAGTGGTTCAAAAATTAATGGCAGAAGGTGATGAGAGAGCTGCTAAGATTTATGACACCATCGGTGTGTATTTCGGAAATACCATTGCATACTATGCAATGTTCTATGATATTAAGCATGTCATTATCATGGGACGTGTGACCAGTGGAGAAGGCGGAACCATTATTCTTGACCGTGCAAATGAAGTTTTAGAAAAAGAATATCCGGAGCTTGCAAAGAAGATTACCTTACATATTCCGGATGAGAAGAGCAGACGTGTAGGTCAGTCTGTGGCTGCGGCAAGTCTTCCGAGAATCTAATCTATTTAATTTATAAGTGGTTGAGAGCAGTTTGGTCAATAATTCAGGCTCCCTCTTGGATTGTGATTAAAACTGTATAATATATCTCAATAAAAAAACGAATGCACCTTTTCAGCCAGCATTCGTTTTTTTTGACTTTCTCTACTAGATGTACTATAATAGTCTATCATAGTGTGCAATTTTAGGAGGGCAAACAAATGATTAAACCAGTCTTAGTGATTATGGCAGCAGGAATGGGGAGCCGTTATGGCGGATTAAAGCAAATTGACCCGATTGATGAGCAGGGCCATATTATTATGGACTTTTCAATCTTTGATGCAAAAAGAGCCGGATTCGAAAAAGTCGTATTTATTATAAAGAAAGAAAACGAGGCAGATTTCAGGGAAGCAATTGGCAATCGTATTGCAAAGGAAATCGAAGTTGCTTATGTGTATCAAGATTTACATAATATTCCGGAAGGTTTTGAGGTTCCGGAAGGAAGAGTAAAGCCTTGGGGAACAGCACACGCGGTTTTGAGTGCAATTGATGAGATTGATGGGCCATTTGCAGTTATTAATGCAGATGATTATTATGGAAGAGATGCATTTCATAAGATTTTTAAGTTCTTAACCCGCAATCAGGATGATGACAAATATCGCTATGCTATGGTTGGATATAAATTGGAAAATACTTTGACGGAAAATGGTCATGTTGCCCGTGGTATTTGTACGTTGGACGAGAATGACCATTTGGTAAAAGTAGTTGAACGTACCAGAATCGAGAGAAGAGGGGACGGAGCCGCATTTACAGAAGATGATGGGGAAACATGGACGACCATTGCAATGGATAGTGTAGTTTCCATGAATCTTTGGGGATTCTCCGCAAGTTTTCTTCAGGAGATTAAGAAGGGCTTTGCGGCCTTTTTAGAAGAAGGGTTAAAGAGCAATCCGATGAAATGCGAGTACTATCTTCCTTCGGTGGTAACAAGTCTGTTAGAGGCTGATAGAGCTACAGTGAAGGTTTTGACTTCAAAAGACAGATGGCATGGAGTTACTTACAAGGAAGACAAGCCGGTAGTTGTGAATGCTATTAAGACCATGAAGGAAAATGGTGTTTACCCGGAAGAGGTTTGGTGCGGACGTGGAGAAGCACTGGTAAATTTCAAATTAAAAGGTATGGTAATGTCAGGCGTTCCATTTGGAAGCGGACATATTAATGATACATTCTTAATGACACTTCGCAAGGATGATGAGACGGAAGGCCGTGTCATCATGCAACGTATGAATAAGTCGGTTTTCAAAAAGCCGGTTGAATTGATGGAGAACATGTTGAATGTCACCTCGTATCTTCGCAAAAAGATTGAAGAAGAGGGTGGAGACCCGACAAGAGAAACATTAACAGTCATTAGCAGTAAACAGGACTTGCCATATTTCTTGGATTCCGAGGGGCAATACTGGAGATGTGTGAATTACGTTGAGGATTCGGTTACCTATGATGAGGTGAAGTGTCCGGATGATTTCTACCAAAGCGCCATAGCTTTTGGTAATTTCCAAAGAATGCTAGCGGATTATCCTGCCGATACTTTACATGAAACCATAGAAGGGTTCCATGATACCAAGGCAAGATTTGAAGTGTTTAGGAAGGCAGTGGCAGATGATGTATGCGGACGGGCTTCTTCTGTTCAGAAGGAGATTGATTTCTTCCTTGCGCGTGAGGATGTGGCGTGTGTGTTCGGAGATTTGCTTGAAAAAGGAGAGGTTCCACTTCGAGTGACACATAATGATACGAAGCTGAATAATGTAATGATTGACAGCAAGACGGGTAAGGCAATTTGTGTCATTGATTTGGATACAGTAATGCCGGGACTTGCAATGAACGATTTTGGAGATTCTATTCGCTATGGGGCGAGTACCGCAGCAGAAGATGAAAAGGATTTGGATAAAGTCTCATGTAGCATGGAGCTGTTTGATGTTTATACAAAAGGCTTTATTGAAGGTTGTGGTGGTAGACTGACAGCGAAGGAAATCGAGTTGTTGCCGATGGGCGCAAAGGTTATGACTTACGAATGTGGTATGCGTTTCCTTACCGATTATTTGCAGGGTGATGTTTATTTCAAAACCCACCGTGAAGGGCATAATCTGGACAGATGCCGCACACATATCAAGTTGATTGAAGACATGGAAGCAAAATGGGATATCATGAAAGATATCGTAAAGAAATACAATATATAAGGACAGTATAAGGAGGATTTTTAAAATGGCAATTTTAGTAACTGGTGGAGCAGGATATATTGGAAGTCATACATGTATTGAGCTTATCAATGCGGGATATGATGTAGTGGTAGCAGATAATTTATGCAACTCAAGTAGGGAATCTTTGAAACGTGTGGAGAAGATTGTAGGAAAAGAAGTAAAATTCTATGAAGCAGATATCCGTGATGCAAAAGCAATGGCAAACATTTTTGCTAATGAGGACATTTCTGCAGTTATCCACTTTGCTGGCTTAAAGGCAGTAGGAGAATCTGTGGCAAAGCCAATGGAATATTATGACAACAACATCAATGGAACTTTGGTATTGTGTAATGCAATGCGTAACGCAGGCGTGAAGAATATTATTTTCAGTTCTTCAGCAACCGTATATGGTGATCCTGCATTTATTCCGATTACGGAAGAATGTCCAAAGGGACAATGTACCAATCCATATGGCTGGACAAAGTCCATGTTAGAACAGATTTTAACAGATTTCCATACTTCAGATTCAGACTGGAATGTGGTACTTTTACGTTACTTCAATCCGGTAGGAGCTCACAAGAGTGGTACAATCGGAGAGGACCCGAAGGGGATTCCTAACAACTTGATGCCTTATATTACACAGGTTGCAGTTGGTAAACGTGAATTTTTAGGCGTATTTGGAAATGATTACGACACACCGGATGGAACAGGGGTA
>JAXJXL010000189.1:0-5082 GCA_036307525.1 Faecalimonas sp. | reverse complement strand
GGAACAGTATTAAAAGTTCCATTCCATACAAAAATGAACTTAAAAAATGTTTCTGAAGAAACGCTGGAGTTTATTGTTGTTAAAGCACCGGCGCCAAACTGCTAAATTCCAATTTGTCTAACTGTTGAATAATTGCGCAGGAACGCGTCCCCAAAAAGCTGGGACGCGTTCCTTTTTTTATTCAAGTCCGTTGCAATTCTTATGGATAGAAAGTGTAATAATTAGAGGAGGTGTAAAATATGGAGATTTATATTTCAGAGTATAACGAAAAAATGGTTGCGGTTTTGCTGGATGATGAGATGAAGATTGTTAAACCTGTGTATGATTTTCTTAGGTTCCAGCAACAAAAGGGACGTGCAACTAACACATTAAAGGCATACGGCACCGATCTTTGCCTATTCTGGACTTTTCTAAAAAAGAATGGTTACGCTTATGACCAAGTAACCCCACGACTGATTGCTGACTTTATCGATTATCTTCGTGGAGGAGACAAAATGCTTTCGCTGTATAGGGAAAGCAATAGAAGCAACCGCACAATAAACCGGATTCTGAGCACAGTACATTCATTCTACCAGTACCAGGCAGATATGCACGAGATCGATAATCCAATATTGATGCACGAAATAAACAGACCTTTTAATATGTTCAAGGGCATTCTGGCGCACACAAGGTCAGACAACAAGATAAAGCAATCTGTATTCAAACTGAAAGAAAGTCAGTATGCTGTTCATCTTGTAAGGGATTCTGAGATGAAACTGGTTTTAGGTCAGCTTACAAAACGTAGAGATATCTTGTTATACAAGATGCTTTATCTGACCGGCGCCAGAATTCAAGAAGTTTTAGATTTAGAAATTGAGGCTATTCCGGTTCCGGATATGTCCAAATCTATCTGCGTTTTGCACCAGATTCGTTCAAAGGGTAAGTGCCGAGATCTTTATGTTCCGATGTCTCTAATCGCAGAACTTGATGAATTCATAATGGAGGAACGGAGCCGGATCGCAACAGATCATAGCTATATCTTTGTGTCTGAGCAGGAACGGCAACGAGGGAAACAACTTACTTACTCAGCAGTATACGACAAGCTGAAGAAAATACAGGCCCAAGTTGGAGTGCAGTTTAATTTCCATGATTTGCGACATACTTTTTGTTCCAACCTCGTCGAGTCGGGCTTGGACGTCAGCGTTGTGAGGATTATTATGGGACATGAACATATTTCAACTACACAGAGATATACACATTTGTCCAACCACTACATTGAGGATAGCCTATCCCGATATTGGGGTCAAAGTTCTTTAATTGGAGATGATTTTCATGTTGAGTAAGCAACCCATAGGAGATATGTGGTCACTACCGGACAACGATCCACACTCTCAGCATTACGGTGAGTCTTTAGATTTTGACTTTTCATATATCCATAGCGAAGAAATGAAGTCAGTGGTTAAAGACTACATCTGGCATTGCTGGCGAGTAAATAATGGCGCATTGGCTTCGCGGCAATGGCTAAATCGTTCGCTGCAGTACTTTATGGTATTTGCAAAAGCGAACAATATTTACAGCTTCAAGGAGCTTACTAACGCAGTTGTTGATTTGTTTCTGTCGTATCTACGCACTGTTATCTCCCCTGCAACAAAAAGACCACTTTCGTATAAATCTCAAAAAGGATGTTTGGATGCCGTCAAATCGGTCGTTGCATGGTGCCGAGTTCATCGTCCTGAGGCTGTTCCGGCTACAGAGATTTTCACAGGTAATGAATTTCCCGGAGTGAACCGGAACGTAAAAATAGAGTTTATCCCGGACGCTGTAATGGAGCAGATTAACAATGCGTTAAAAACAGAAGAAGACCCTTATATCAAATACGGTATCATTATTTTGGCGTCCACGGGTATGCGACAAGGAGATCTTCGGAAGCTGCGGGTGAACTGTATTCAACCGCACATAATTAGCGGCTATACAATTACCTGGTATGATCACAAAAATCGGCGGCAGCGTCCACCTATGCCCGTCAGAAGTGAATGCGCTTATGCGGTGCAGAAATTGATCGAACATACTGAACCTCTTAGAGAAGATGCGGACCCCATAAACAAAGATTTTCTTTATATTTACAGATGCCCGTACACCGCCAAGGCGGGTCAGGTGATCGTGCCTCATAAGGAAACTATAAATCTATGGCTTCGCAGGTTTGTAAAAAGACACAACATAACGGATACCTCTGGCGAGTTGTTCAATCTGACATCGCACATGTTTAGACGCACTCTTGGAACAGATATGCTTTCCAAGGGAGTAGCTTTGCCTGTGATCCAACAAGTTTTGGGGCATTCCAATCCCCTTACAACCAAGCGCTTTTATGCCGATGTAAAGGACAAAGAACGGGCCGAAGTCTTTCGGGAGATTGGGATTATTGGCAACATCGATATGATTGATGATTCCGTCTTTGAAAGTGCTGCGGAGAAAGAATGGTTTCAAGAGCACAAGCACAAGGGTGCCGCGCTGTGTGATGGATACTGCACAAAACCTTTTGAGCCCGGTGCTGTTTGTGACCGGCTCCTTAAGCGGCAAAAATGTTATTCTTGCAGTCGCTATATCACAACACCTGAATATCTTGACGCCCACAGAAGCCACCTGGAACGGTTAGAACGGCAACTTATAGAGGGCGCTATCTATGGGGAGCATTATGCGGAGCATTTTCGTCCAACGATAGAAGTGCTGAAAGATATTATAAGCAGATTGGAGGCATTACAAAATGAGAGTAAATAATCCGGCATTGGAGTTGCAAGTAGTAGACGCATCTACCAATTGGGAGACAGTTATGATTGGTCCCTCGCACTTTACAGATGATATATGGGATATGAGACAGTTTATGCCGGCAAAAACAACCAGCGAATGCAACAAGTATTTGAAGTTCTACTACATAAAGAACCCCAACATGAAACATATTGCAAAACAATATGCTTATTACAAACTTGGGCGAGTAAAGCCGAAGTCCGTGCAACTTTACATCAATGGTTTTTTAAGACCATTCTTTGAGTTTTGCGAAATGAATGGCATTCATAGACTTTCGGAAATGACAAGAGAGCAGTTCTTTGAATATAACCGTTGGTTAAAAGAAGATAAGAAAATAGCCATAATTTCTGGAAGTCACAGTGTGCATGCGGTAGAAGAAATCATTAGAATCGGACAAATTAAAGGATGGGATGTTCCGAATACTAATATACTTCGCGGATTCTCTTTGACACAACTATGGGATGCAAACCCATCAAAGAGCAAATATAAGACAAAACCCATACCACCGGATGTCTTTGACCAAATTCTATATCATGCCGTTCACAACGAAAAGGACATACTTACTAAAGCGAGCATTATAATTCAAAGCCAAACGGGATTGCGCATCCATGAGGTACTATCAATTCAACAGGGATGCATCAAGACAACGTCTGATGGTTATGACTATATGGAAGTCCGTGTGAGTAAAACGGAAAAAGGAGAACCGGTAATACATAAGGTTTTTATAAATGAGTTAGTGAAAATGGCTGTATCGGAATTGTCTGACTTTACTGCAAATTTGCGGTGTGAGAGTGGATTAAAGGAATTGTTTTTGATTCGACGCAAGAAGATCCATGTGTCAAGTATGCAGTCATGGAATAGCAGTAGGCTTGCTCCGTTTATTAAGCGTTGGAATATACGTGATAGTAAGGGCGATTTGTATCACCTGACTTCCCATCAGTTCCGTGCTACCTATGTGAGAGAACTGGTGAAGAAGAAAGTACCTATAGCCTTAATTATGAAACAGTACGCCCATGTTTCTCTTGAAATGACGGCTCATTATCTTACACTACAGGAAGAGGAAGTTAAGGAGATCTATTCTGACATTATTCTAAGCCCGGATTCCAAAATTGCAGGGCTAAGGGCAAAAGAGATTAAGGATAAACTAGCAAATCTGTTCCATGGAAAAACAAGAGAAGAAATTGATGATGTAATTTCCGATCTCACGCAAACAATGAGTTTTAACCCCTTACCCACAGGAGTATGTCTATATGATTTTCGCCGGGGTAACTGTACAGACGGTGATGGTTGCTTTATGTACAATTGTCCAAATTACATTACAGAGGTCCAGTTTTTACCAATACTAAAGAAAGAACTAGATCTGCTGGAAACTGAAATGAATAGATTAAAAGAGTTGGGACACGAACGCCAGTGGCAAGTTGAATATGTTAAGTATAAATATCTAAAACCCCTTGTAGAAGAGTTGGGGGCGCAACTGGAGGAAGAAGATGACTGAAAAACAAGCTTCGGTGCTACAAGCACACAATGAACGAAGAAATCACGATACGATAGAGAGAGTAAATCGAGCTATTGATAATTTGAAAAAGTGTGGAGCGGTTATTAACTTTGAAACTGTTGCAAAAGAGGCTGGTGTTTCCAGGGCAACTCTGTACAACAATCTTGCATTGAAAGAGCGCATTATGGGACTTAGAGCTGTTGCGCGTTGCCCAGCAGCAGAGATTAAGAAACAAAAGCCTAAAGATGCTGTCAGCGCACTTAGGGCTAGGGTTCGTAAACTTGAAGAAGATAAGAAAAATCTAATTGCTCAGCTCGTTGACTATGAGGAGACAAAAGCAGAGAATGAGCGTCTTAGGCGACAGCTAATAAAAGGGGTGAACGACAGAGAATAACGACATTTTTGGCTTGCTGAAGTCGGAATATACACTACTTTTCGTCTAATCTGAAATAAGCCGTTGCGTAACAATGCTTTTCTCTACTTTGGACAGGCGGCTACTGAAGATAACAGATGGTATTCTCACTTCTGTCCGGATCCGCCACCACAAGATCAGCCGTCATAGGATCCAGTCCCCGGGCAACGCATTCAATTGTCGCGTAAAATGACTTCTGATCGATGCACAAATACTGCCGTTGCCCCATGATCTGACCCTCTTGATATCCCTCATTTATCGAACGTTTGTTTTATTATATTCCTTTTCGGGAAAGATGTCAAGAGGAAGAAGCTGTGAGAAAACGATAACGACAGATACCACCTCTGCCGTTATCTTTGTATTTTACTAACTGTATAAGTTATAACGTAACAGG
>JAXJXL010000188.1:0-6112 GCA_036307525.1 Faecalimonas sp. | reverse complement strand
AGCAATACCGTCTTTTTTTAATGGACCTGGCGGGAATCGAACCCGCGTCCGAAAGCCCATCCATCAAGGCATCTCCCATCACAGTCATTATTTTGACATTCCCTCCATCATTCGCCTAATGACAGGCTAATGACTTTAGTAGCTTCATAAGTTCTTCCATCTCCTCAAAGCTTTGGAAACGAAGTGCCTCACCTCGTTGAAGCCGGTTACTTAAGCAGTGAGCGACCTAAGACCGACTACTGCCACTAGGCAGCGTACGCTAAATTTTCGTTTGCGTTTAATTTTAAAGTACGGATTGTTACGCGGTCCCGTCCCGCGGATGGCTTCCTCAACTTCAAAACCCCCGTCGAAACCAGTACAAGCCCTGGAATTGGTGTCTGGTTCGCAAACGTATTTGAATTATATATTATGAATATGGGAATGTCAAGTCTTTCAAATTGACAAATTTTGTGCTATTATCTTAAATACATATTTATCGAGTATTTCCTTTCCTAAAACAACTCGTTTTTTATTCCATATTTTATTACAAATTTTTTCTCACAAAACATTAAATTAAGTATTGTGTATTTTTTGTGTGTATATTATTATTAAGGAGGAATAATATTGAAACAACGTGACTTAATCAAAAAGCTAAAGAAAATTGGGTTTAAATTTGAACGTCATGGTGGAAATCATGACATTTACAGACGTGGGACAGATATAGAAAAAATTCCCAGACACAAAGAAATAAATGAACAATTGGCGAAAGCAATTCTAAGAAAGTGGGGTGTCTAAAATGAGAAAAATGTATCCTGTAATTTTTACACAAACTTCAGATGCCATATTAGTAGAGGTTCCTGACTTGGCGATTCTCACGCAAGGAACTACTATTGAAAACGCATTCGATATGGCTCGTGACGCCATATCTATTACCATTGTATCTATGGAAGATAATAACGAAGCTATTCCTATACCAACAAAAATTGCCAATGTTGATGTTACACACGCAACTTTTGCAGATGAAGGTGAAAGCTTCACATCTATCGTCGACGTCGATATAGCAGAATATCGCAAACGCATTGATACCAGACCGGTTCGGAGAAATGTTTCCCTCCCATGCTGGTTAAATCACGAAGCTGATTTAGCAGGAATCAACGTATCTAGAGTTTTGCAAGAAGCTCTAATCAAGGTACTTGGTATTACAAATCGATATTAGTTTCATACCACAAAATCCACCACTTTACAAACGTCAAGTGGTGGATTTTAAATTTACACTATTATATTTTAATACAATCTCTCGCCTTTTTTGTTGATATAATAATATCCCTCTTTTGATTCAACCAATGCACAACCATCATGGAATTCTAGTGCCCCATACGCTCCCTCAAACAGTACATTGCCTTTCATATCTATGTAATACCAAGTTGTTTTTCCTTCTTCATTACTGCTGCAATACCCGACTATTCCTTCTGATATATTAGACGACGAATTTGCTTTAATTGGTTCAAACATAAAGTTCCCGTCTTTATCTATAATTGTAAAATAATCATTCTCAAATTGTATAGCAGCATAACCATCCACAAAGCAAGGCAACTGATTATAAAAGTTTTTTTCTATATCATATTGCGTAAAATCTATTTTAACATTCATATTTGCATCATAAAACTTTTTAGCATTCCTGTCAAAATACATTCCTTCAGCATACTTGCCATGCGGTGCATATGCACCTGTAACAGACAAGTCAGCAACAATTCCTGTACTTTGATAATTTCCCAACTCATCTATAATTGCTACCTTGCAACTACCATCTTCTTGCAAATGATTGATTACAACATATCCATCTGAATAATATGGATAATCATTGATGTTATATAGTTCACCTGTTTTCGCACTAAAGCATATATATTCATAGTTGCCATCACTCGAAGCATACACTCCATTACCACAATAACGCAAATAATCTGAAATCTCATCTTCACTAATAAAAGCATGTTCCTTAGTTAAAGGTATTGTCCATTTCCCCTTGCTATCCATGAACCCTATTTCAGTCCATTTCCCTTCAAACGTATCAATGTTTTTCCATAGCAAAAAAGGTTCTCCAACATTTTCCTTAAAATCATAGCCATCTAAATTTGCAATTTCTTGCCCTTTATCATTAATCAATTGAAATTTTTTTATCTGGCTTCCATTATAATTGAATATTAATGCAGCCCCATTACTGAAATCTGTCCCTGGTTTCATACCTCTTTCTAATGAGAATAATATTTCTCCTTTGGTGTTAATGCATACCCAACTTGCTCCAATTTCTTCGCCAGAAACCCACGCTTTCCCATCAGAAAATGCTCTTGCTTGTTTAGTGGGTTGCGATAACCCTTCTTTTTTTGCTTTGTCTACTTTATTTTTGTTGACTTCCTCTACAAATTTCTGAACTCTTTCTTGTATCTCTTCATCAGATTCAATTTGCTCTTCTACAACATTTTTGATATACCAATTATCATCCCTCTTCACCATATCAAACTTGTATAAAATTTCTAAATCTACAGACGCATCATACTTTTCAAACTCCACTGTAGCCTTATATTTTGCATCAACATGGCCATCATTCTTCTCAAATTCTGATTCTTGCACCTTGACAAGTTCATAATCTACGCTGAGTCCTGCTGCATCTTGAAAAGCATTTTGAAATAAGCCACCTAGTGCCAAGCCCGTACTATAGCCATTCTCAATTCCAAAATAACCTGCAATACTATTTGTCAATCCTTCTGAAGCAGCTTGCAAATCAGGATCATAGCATTCATACATAGTCGTCATATCATTGGCAGCCCATGCATTCATGTACTTTTCAATTGTTTCCATTGCCTTCTTTTTGTCACTTCCGCATCCTGTTAATAGGGAAACCAACACTATCCCAACAAGCCAACCAATAACTATTTTATTTGTTTTCTTCATCTTCTTTCTCCATTTCTGTATTAACGCATTCTTGTTCCGTCTCATTTTTGCGTTTTAAAAATGCTTGCACTATCAGTAATATACTTCCGATCCATAACATGTA
Organism: Faecalimonas sp.; assembly: GCA_036307525.1. Classification (GTDB taxonomy): domain Bacteria; phylum Bacillota; class Clostridia; order Lachnospirales; family Lachnospiraceae; genus Faecalimonas. Next base: position 3,081 of record JAXJXL010000188.1, on the reverse strand, counting down.
ATACCACATTGTGTATTCAATCAAGCTACCATAAAGATTTAATAAACCTCTGAAAAATAATAATCCCAGAATACCAACTATGGCCGGAATTAGAAGCAGTTTTTTTGCTTTTAACATAACTAAAATAATTCCAATAAGCCCCGCAACAATGAATACAATGCCAAATTCATAACTTGTATCCCCGCCACTCCAAAATCCTAAATTGGTTCTTGTCAAAGGCATAAATCCACTAACAAATAACAAAACAGATCCTATTGCTGCAAATATAGATTTTTTTAATCTCTCTTTCATTCTTCACTTATCCTCTCTTTCCTATTTTGACATTTAGTAGGTGTCATTATATACAGAATATTAGCATAGAATATCTGTATTGACAAGCAGTAAATGTCAATCCCAGCATTTATTTTCCATAAAATCGGAGGTGTTTCTGTGTACAAAAACAAATGTGAAAACGGTAGCAACAACATATGTGGTCCTAAGATATGTTATTTGCGAAAACAAATGTATCCTAAAGTTTCTCAGCGTGCTTTTGCTGACCAACTGCAATTAAGAGGACTTGATTTGGATAAGAATGCAATACAAAGAATTGAGTGCGGCAAACGATTTGTGACTGATATAGAATTGAAAATTTTTGCCCAAGTATTAAATACTACAACTGACAACTTGCTAGATACAAGCAACGTACCTTATTTATCATAAATTAAATGGACAAAAAGCGAGCAGATGAAAACAAATTTCAACTGCTCGTTTTACATGCAAAAATGGCCGTGCTTAAGCAAGCACGGCCATTTACCATCTTACATACTATCAATATACTCTTCTGCATACTTCGATGCTACTGCACCATCTGCAACAGCGGTAACAATCTGTCTGAGTGGTTTGCTTCGCATATCACCAACCGCAAACACGCCTGGGATATTGGTTCTGGTGGTTTCATCTGCAGGTACATACCCGGATTGGTCTAATTCCACCTGACCTTTGATTAATTCCGTATTTGGCACATTTCCAATTGCGACAAAGATACCATCACAGGCAAGCATGCGAATAGAATCATCCTTGCGGCTTTTCACCTTCACACCTGTGACAAATTCATCTGCCAGAATTTCCACCACTTCGGAACTCCAGACAAATTCAATATTCTCTGTTTTTTCCAAAGATTCCATATATGTTTTGGATGCGCGAAGCTCATCCCTACGATGTACTAAGTATACTTTTTTGCAAATCTTTGCAAGAAAAATGGCATCTGCAACCGCTGTATTTCCACCACCGACAATCACAACTGTTTTGTCTTTATAGAACATGCCATCGCAGGTTGCGCAGTAAGATACCCCACGACCTCTCAAGTTTCTTTCATTTGGAAGCCCCAGTTCTCTTGGATATGCACCCAATGCCAAGATTATGGTCTTTGCCTGAAATGTATCTTTTGAAGTATGAATCAGTTTCGGATTCTTATCTAATTCCACGCTTTTCACTTCTGCAAGCTTGGTTTTTACACCAAAACGCTCTGCACCCTTTTTCATCTGCATTCCAAGCTCAAATCCATTGATACCCTCTACAAATCCCGGATAATTTTCCACAATTTCTGTGGTGGCCATCTGTCCACCCGGTGCAAATTTTTCAATAACCATCGTACTGAGGTTTGCTCTGGCAGCATAAAGTGCTGCACAGTAGCCACCCGGACCTCCACCAATTATAATCACGTCAAAACAATTATTTTCCATCTTTTGTCTCCTACTCTACTCCGTTTTCTGCGAGCCATTCTTCTAATTCTTCCTGTGACATGGCACCCACAAAAGTGGCTCTTGGTTCTGCTTCTCCTGTGAACAATTTGATTGTTGGAATACTCATAACGCGATACTTCTGAGCCAATTCCACCGCTTCATCAATATCCACTTTTACGATTTTCAATCTGTTTCCATAGGTTTCCGCCACTTCGTCAAGGACAGGTGCAAACATTTTACATGGCATACACCAGTTTGCGAAGAAATCTACCAACACTGGTGTCTTTGCATTTAAAACTTCCTGTTCAAAATTTGCTTTTGTTACCATCATCATAACTATTTCCTCCTTTAACCTTCTAACATTTTCAGGAACTCTTCCTCTGTGATAATCGGAATACCAAGCTCCTTTGCCTTTTTATTTTTTGATGATGTAGAATTTACATCATTGTTAATTAGATAATCCGTCTTGGAAGTTACCGAGCCAGTCACCTTACCACCCTTAGCCTCTATCACTTCCTTAACCTCGTTTCGATTTGCGAAATGTTCTACACTTCCTGTAATGACAAATACTTTATTTTCAAAGATTTGCTCCTCTGTATTCACCTGTTCCATCGGAATAACAAGTTCTCCAAGCAACCGCTTCACTTCTTCCACATTTTTTTCTTTTGAGAAATACGCCACAAATGCATTTGCGAGTACTGGTCCAATACCAGACACAGCCGCCAGTTCTTCCTCTGTTAACTGCATCATTCTATCCATATCGTATTGAAATTCTTTGCAGATCACTTTTGCATTTGCAAGTCCGATCCCGGCAATTCCAAGACCGTAAATCAAACGCGGCAGTGTTGTAGTTCTTGCTGTTTCAATACTCTTTTGCAGGTTCTCATAAGACTTTTCTCCAAAGCCTTCCATGGACTTGATTTCCTCTGCATATTGGTCCAAGTGGAACATGTCAGAGTACACATGGATAAAGCCTTTCGCAATGAATTTCTCCAGCGTCGCTTCTGAAAGCCCATCAATATTCAGCGCATCACGGCTTACAAATAATGCAAATGATTTCAAATGCTTGGCTGAGCAGTCTTCATTAGTACAATACAATGCCTTTGCATCACTCACCTGACGAATCTCCGTCTTTCCACCACATGCAGGACATGCTGACGGAATATCCTTCACTCCGCTTTTAGTTAGGTTGGACGCAATCTGCGGAATAATCATATTGGCTTTGTATACTTCTATCTTATCCCCGATTCCCAGTTCCAATTCCTCCATGATACTAATATTATGAACGCTGGCCCTGCTGACTGTGGTCCCTTCCAATTCCACCGGCTCAAATATAGCAACCGGATTAATCAGACCTGTT
>JAXJXL010000187.1:0-2023 GCA_036307525.1 Faecalimonas sp. | reverse complement strand
GTGCAATCTTCGGTGAAAAAGCAAGAGAAGTTAGAGATACTTCACTGAAAGTACCTCACGGTGAATATGGTATCGTTGTAGATGCGAAAGTATTCACAAGAGAAAATGGCGACGAATTATCTCCAGGAGTAAATGAATCTGTTCGTATTTACATCGCACAGAAGAGAAAAATCTCTGTAGGTGATAAGATGGCTGGTCGACACGGTAACAAGGGTGTTGTTTCCCGCGTATTACCTGTAGAAGATATGCCATTCTTGCCAAATGGACGTCCTCTTGACATCGTGCTGAACCCACTTGGTGTACCATCACGTATGAACATTGGACAGGTACTTGAAATCCACTTAAGTCTTGCTGCAAAAGCATTAGGCTTCAATATCGCTACACCGGTATTTGACGGTGCTAACGAAGAAGATATTATGGATACTCTCGATTTGGCAAATGATTATGTAAATCTTGAATGGGAAGAATTTGAAGCAAAACATGGTGCTTCATTGCTTCCGGAAGTATTGCAATATTTGTCAGACAACAGAGATCACAGAGAATTGTGGAAAGGTGTTCCATTGTCACGTGACGGTAAAGTACGTCTTCGTGATGGTAGAACAGGAGAATATTTCGACAGCCCGGTAACAATCGGACACATGCATTACTTGAAGCTCCACCACTTGGTAGACGACAAGATTCATGCTCGTTCTACCGGTCCTTACTCATTGGTAACACAACAGCCATTGGGTGGTAAGGCTCAGTTCGGTGGACAGAGATTTGGTGAAATGGAAGTTTGGGCACTGGAAGCATACGGTGCTGCATACACATTACAAGAAATCTTAACTGTAAAATCCGATGATGTTGTTGGTCGTGTGAAGACATACGAAGCAATTATCATGGGTGAAAATATTCCAAAACCAGGTATTCCGGAATCATTCAAGTTACTTCTTAAAGAATTACAATCACTTGGTCTTGATGTGAAAGTTCTGAAGGATGACAACACAGAAGTTGAAATTACAGAAAACGTCGACTACGGTGATACAGATTTACATTCTATTATTGAAGGAGACAGAAGATATCAGGAAGAAGAATCATTTGCAGAACATGGTTACAGCCAACAAGAATTTGAAGGCGGAGAGCTTGTGGATGTAGAAGAAGATTCTTATGAAGATACATTCGATGCACTTGATGCAATGGATGTGGATTATGATATGTTAAACGAAGAATAGGAGGATTGCCATAAATGCCAGTAAATAATAACGAAGCAGCATACGAGCCAATAACATTTGATGCAATCAAAATCGGCTTGGCGTCACCTGAAAAGATCTTAGAGTGGTCAAGAGGCGAAGTAACAAAACCAGAGACAATCAATTACAGAACTTTGAAACCGGAAAGAGACGGTCTCTTCTGTGAAAGAATTTTCGGACCTAGCAAGGACTGGGAATGTCACTGTGGTAAATACAAAAAAATCCGTTATAAAGGTGTAGTTTGTGACAGATGTGGTGTTGAAATCACAAAAGCAAGTGTAAGACGTGAGCGTATGGGGCATATTGCCCTTGCGGCTCCTGTTTCACATATCTGGTACTTCAAGGGAATCCCTAGCCGTATGGGATTAATCCTTGACTTATCACCAAGAACATTGGAAAAAGTATTATACTTTGCATCTTATATCGTATTAGATAAAGGTGAAACAAACTTACAATACAAACAAGTATTGTCAGAACAAGAATATCAAGACGCAAAAGAAACATGGGGAAATACTTTCCGTGTTGGAATGGGTGCTGAAGCAATTCAGGAACTCCTTCAAGCAATTGACCTTGATAAAGAATATGAAGAATTACAAGCAGGATTAAAAGGTTCTTCCGGACAAAAACGTGCAAGAATCGTAAAACGTTTGGAAGTTGTAGAAGCATTCAGAGGTTCAGGAAACAAACCGGAATGGATGATTATGAACGTAATCCCTGTAATTCCACCAGATTTACGTCCAATGGTACAATTAGACGGTGGACGTTTTGCAACATCTGACTTGAATGATTTATAC
>JAXJXL010000186.1:0-6030 GCA_036307525.1 Faecalimonas sp. | reverse complement strand
GTTGTATTAGCTTCTTCATCTCCTGCTGCAAGTAATGCTTCCTGAGCTTTGAAACGTTCTCTCTGGTCGATTGGGTCGTTAAGCTCTGAGTAAGCATTTGCCATTTCCCATCCATTCATAAAGAACTCGAAACGTTCTGTATATTCCGGATTTTCCGGTTTCTTCTTTGTTAATGGAGAAATCTCAATTGGATGGTCCATTACAAAGGTTGGTTGAATCAAGTGCTCTTCTGCATACTCTTCGAAGAATAATGCTAAGATATCGCCTTTTCCGTGACGTTCTTCGTATTCTACGTGGTGTTCTTTCGCAACTGCTCTTGCTTCTTCCAATGTATGAATTTCATTCCAGTCTACGCCTGCATACTTCTTAACAGCGTCTACCATTGTAATTCTTTCAAATGGCTTTCCAAGGTCCATCTCAACACCGTTGTAAACAATTGTTGTTGTTCCAAGAACCTCCTGTGCTACATGACGGTAAAGATTTTCTGTTAAATCCATCATTCCGTTGTAGTCTGTATATGCCTGGTATAATTCCATCAATGTAAATTCCGGATTATGTCTTGTGTCGCAACCTTCGTTACGAAATACTCGTCCGATTTCATAAACGCGTTCCATTCCGCCAACGATTAATCTCTTTAAGTATAATTCAAGAGAAATACGAAGTTTAAAGTCTTCATCCAACGCATTTGAATGAGTGATGAATGGTCTTGCTGCTGCACCACCTGCATTTGCTACGAGCATTGGAGTTTCCACCTCAAGGAAACCTTGTCCGTCTAAATATCTTCTGATTGCACTTAAGATTTTAGAACGCTTAATAAATGTATCTTTTACTTCCGGATTCATGATAAGGTCTACGTATCTTTGACGATAACGCAAATCTGTATTTGTTAAACCATGATATTTTTCCGGTAAAATCTGAAGGCTCTTAGATAATAAAGTTACTTCTTCAGCATGGATAGAAATTTCACCCATCTTTGTGCGGAATACATCACCCTTAATACCTACGATATCACCGATATCCATTTTCTTAAATGCTTTATATTCTTCTTCACCAATATTATCTCTTGCAACGTATGACTGGATAGTTCCTTCTAAATCTTGGACATGACAGAAAGAAGCTTTTCCCATAACACGCTTTGACATAATACGTCCTGCAATTGATACTTTCTTACCTTCCAGCTCATCAAAGTTATCTTTGATAGATTGGCTATGTGCATCTGCATCATATTTTGTAATCACGAATGGATCTTGTCCATTTGCTTGTAATTCCGCTAATTTTTCACGACGTACTTTTCTTAATTGGTTAATATCTTGTTCCTGTACTTGTACATTATTTTGTTCAGCCACGTCTCTTCCTCCTTATCTATTGTAACTAGATACTTCTGTCAATCTTTAATACTTTGTACTCCATTGTACCTGCCTGAGCTTCCACTACAATTTCATCGCCCACGCCTTTACCCAGCATAGCCTTTCCAAGTGGTGATTCGTTTGAAATCTTTCCAGACAAGCTGTTTGCCTCTGTAGAACCAACAATCTTGTATTCTACCTCTTCTTCAAATTCCTCATCGTACAATAAAACGGTACATCCAACGCTAATCTTATCAAGATCTACTTCTTCTTCATCAACCACATCTGCATTTTTCAAAATCTTTTCGATTTCTTCAATACGTGCTTCGATATCGCGTTGTTCATCTTTTGCTGCGTCATATTCAGCATTTTCTGACAAGTCACCTTGTTCTCTGGCTTCTTTGATTTTTTGAGCCACCTCTTTACGTCTTACCACCTTCAGTTCTTCAAGTTCGTTCTCCAACGCCTTGAGACCCGTATAAGTAAGAATAGTTCTCTTTGCTGTCATGTTTCGTACTTCCTTTCTGACATATTTTTCCTTTTATATATTTCTCGATTCCCTCGATAAATCAATCTATTCTCACAATTTCAACATTATACATGAATGGATAATTTATGTCAATCTTTTTTTCAGCAGTTCCTCCAACTCCTCGTAAGACTCCACTGCATTAATCTCACCGCGTAGCTTCGCTGAGTTTGGCAAACCTGTGGTGTACCATGCCACATGTTTTCTCATTTCCCGAATACCGAGATAGTCCCCTTTATACTGCATCTGGAGTCTTGCATGTCGCAGCATCATTTCTTTAATTTCTCCATTGCTTGGCCTCGCAGGCATCTGTCCTGTTTTTTCATACTCGCACAGTTCCGAGAATATCCATGGATTCCCTTGGGCACCGCGACCTATCATAACGCCGTCACATCCTGTCTCACGCATCATGGCAAGAGCACTTTCGCCTGATGTAACATCACCGTTGCCGATAACCGGAATGGAAACTGCCTCTTTTACTTGACGAATAATATCCCAATCTGCTTTTCCGGAATAGTATTGTTCTCTGGTCCTGCCGTGAACAGCAACTGCTGCTCCACCGGCATCCTCGATAATCTTTGCAATTTCCACTGCATTTATACTCTCATCGTTAAATCCTTTTCGAATTTTTACCGTAACCGGTTTTTGAATTGCCTTCACTGTCTTTTCCACAATTTCATGCACCAGCTTCGGCTGGTTCATCAGCGCTGAACCTTCCCCATTTCTTACAATCTTCGGAACCGGACATCCCATATTAATGTCCAAAATCGCAAATGGTAATTCTTCAATACGTTTTGCAACCTCACTTATCACTTCCGGGTCGGAGCCAAAAAGCTGTAAAGAGACCGGCTCTTCCTCCGGATGAATCTCTAGTAAGGCTTTTGTATTCTTATTATTGTATTGAATTGCTTTTGCACTAACCATTTCCATACATAGAAGGCCGGCTCCCTGCTCTTTACATAGCAAGCGAAATGGCAGGTCTGTTACGCCTGCCATAGGTGCCAAAATATACGGATTTGAAAGTGCAACGTTTCCAATCTTCATTTTTTTCATCTTATATTTCTGCTTTCTTACATTTTTCGTAAATCATACGCAAGCCTTCCAGTGTGAGTAATGGGTCGTAAATGTCAATCACATCTGTCTCAGGCACGATGATGTTTCCAAGACCGCCGGTCGCAACAACTTTTGCATCCTCATAGCCATTCTCTTTCATTTTCTTAACGATATACTCTGTCTGTCCAATATATCCAAATACAAGACCTCCCTGCATACTGGATACTGTTTCTTTTGCTATGATAGACTTCGGTTTGCGAATCTCAATTTCAGGAAGCATAGCAGCGCCTCCCCATAATGCTCTAGCCGAAGTTCTGATACCTGGCGAAATCACACCACCCTCAAACACCCCGTCTGCTGTAACAATATCATAAGTGGTGGCGGTTCCGAAATCAATGACAATTACCGGGCCGCCATACTTTTCATATGCTGCCACTGCATCTACGATGCGGTCAGGACCGATTTCCTTCGGATGTTCCGTATTAATCTTTAAGCCCATCTCCAATGTACTTGGCACGAATGGTCTCACATGAAAATATTTAATAATTGCGCTTGTCAGGGAATGCATCACATCCGGAACTACAGAAGAAATAATTACATCTGTAATATCTTTGATGTCAAAATCACGATGCTCTAACAAATCGCAAAGCTGGATACCATATTCATCCGATGTTCTAGGCTGTTTTGCAGTGGCACGGAATGTCGCCTTAATGTCCTTACCGTCAAACACTCCCAACGTAATATGTGTATTCCCAACATCAACTACTAATAACATTATACTTCCTCCCCTAAAAAGAATACTTTATAGTAAAGCTGTAAGGATTCTAATAAATCTTCTTTGGTTCTCTGAAGCTCTTTAATTTTCAAGTGACTACCGATTTCATCAAAGAAGAAATCATTCTCCTCACTCGACACCTCAAAACAAAGTTCTCCATTTTCCTCAAATACTAATGTGAGTGTTCCTCCAACATCTTCAGTAAATAACACACACATAATTTTCAGTTCATCTTTTATATTTTCCGGAAGGGCTTCAAAATCCGAATTGAGATAAAATTTCTGCTCATAAGAATTTGCGCCACATAATATAATTTTTTCCTCGTACATAGTTCCTCCTATCTCTCATCTGATGTATCCGTACAAACCTCGCACGGACACTTCCCCCGCATACACATTTTTTTCTGTGCCATCTTCAAGCTGTACCACCAATTCACCGGTTCCGTTAATTCCATGCGCGTATGCCGTATATTCATTTTCCGGTTCCAGGATACGTACTACCTTGTCCTTATTCACAAGAATAGCATTATACGCCTCCTGCAGAAATTCCAAATTACCTACTTCTGCAAATCTATCATACATTTCCATAAATGTATCTACGATATCCACAATAAGCTGCTCTTTGTCCAAGAGTTTTCCACATTCTAAGAAGAGAGAGGTGGCTTTATCCACAAGTTCTTCCGAAAAAACCGATGTATTCACATTCACTCCAACTCCGACCACAATATAATCGATTGCAGTCCCATGGAGGTACAGCTCCGTCAAGATGCCACACACTTTTTTCCCGGAAAGCACTAAATCATTCGGCCACTTAATCTGCACATCTGCAAATCCGTTTTCCTGGAGCACCTTAGCCACACTATAAGCCATTACCAGAGTAATCATAGGTGCCTTTTCAGTTGCGAAGTCTGGTCTAAGCAAGATGGACGTATAAATATTATCCTCCGCCGGTGATTCCCACAAACGGCCTCGTCTGCCTTTTCCTGCTGTCTGACACCCTGCGACCACAACCGTCCCGTGGTCAGCGCCTTCTAACGCCAATTCAGATACTTTGGTGTTGGTTGAATCCAATTGTTCGTAATATCTTATCTTCTTATTCTCCAAGTGTAGCCACCATTACTGCTTTGATTGTGTGAAGGCGATTTTCTGCTTCATCAAACACAACATCTGCAAATTTCTCAAACACATCCTCTGTTACTTCATTTCCTTTTACTGCCGGCAGACAGTGCATGAAAATGGTACCTTCCTTACCTGTCTTATCCATCAACTGCTGATTAATCTGATATGGATGTAATAACGCAATTCTTTCTACAGTCTTATCTTCCTCGCCCATAGAGCACCATACATCCGTATATAACACGTCTGCCCCCTCTACTGCATCTACAGAGTCGGTAATGGTAACCGTGGCACCAGACTCATTTCCGTAGCCCTTACAGAGTTCAACAAGTCCTTCCTCCGGCCACAATTCCTTTGGTGCAATAATCGCAAAATTGACACCCACCTTTGCGCAACCAATCATAAGGCTGTTAGCCATATTGTTACGTCCGTCACCTAAGTATACGAAATTCAATCCCTTTACATATCCAAAATGCTCTTTCATGGTAAGCAAATCTGCAAGTATCTGTGTTGGATGATATTCGTCCGTCAGACCATTCCATACAGGCACGCCGCTGTATTCAGCCAGTTGCTCTACATGCTCATGTTTGAAGCCACGAAATTCAATTCCATCAAACATGCGCCCTAATACACGCGCTGTATCCTTTACACTTTCTTTGTAACCCAATTGAATATCATGTTGAGAAAGATAAGTCGGGATACCACCCTCATCTTGTGCACCTACTGTAAATGCACACCGTGTTCTCGTAGATGGTTTTTCAAAAATTAGGGCAATATTTTTCCCCTTCAGCGAATTTCCTGTAATTCCATTTTTCTTTTTCTCTTTCAAATCTGCCGCCAAGTCAACGAGATACATAATCTCGTCTGCTGTAAAGTCTTTCAATGTTAAAAAATTACGTCCCTTTAAATTCATTCTGCAATCCTTTCTAATGTCCATAAAAATATGCACAAACCTCGGTAAATTTATTTTATCCTTCCGTTGCTCGTATTTTCGATATACCTCTAACTCCAATTCCCCGATTGTATAAATCTTATACTTTGGAACACGCAACAGCTTTGCACTAGCCTCAAGCATTGCAAGATAAAATTCTGCGCTTGTATATTTGCGTGACAATCGCAAAACAAATGCAATCTCTGCTTTTTCAATCTCACTTAAGTCTTCTAGTATTTCTTCATAATACCACGCTTCGCGCGTTTGTTCAATATAATAAATCT
>JAXJXL010000185.1:0-2268 GCA_036307525.1 Faecalimonas sp. | reverse complement strand
TTCGACAAAAGTCGACCAGTAATATAAGGAAAAGGTAGGGAAAACAAATGAGACAGGACAATTGTATTTTTTGCAAAATCGCAGCAGGGGACATTTCGTCCGCAACGATTTACGAAGACAATGATTTCAGAGTTATTCTTGACATTGAGCCGGCGTCAAAAGGCCATGCATTGATTCTTCCGAAAGAGCATTATGCGAATCTATATGAGCTTTCAGATGAGTTGGCGGCAAAGGCTTTGATTGTTGCTAAGAAGGTGATTACTAAGATGACAGGCATTCTCGGATGTGATGGCTACAATGTAGTTCAGAACAATGGGGAAGCAGCAGGTCAGACAGTATTTCATTTTCATGTACATTTGATTCCACGCTATAAAGATGATAATGTGAATATTGGGTGGAGCCAAGGAAACTTAACAGAAGAAATAAAGGCAGAGATTCTGTCAGGAATGAATGAGGAATAGAAGTGAACCGGGAAAAGATAAATGTAGTGTTCGAACGAATTTATCGTGAGAACTTACATGATATGTACAAAGTAGCGTTGTATTATACGCTTCATGAACAAGCTGCGGTTGAGATTACGCAGAAAGCATTTTACAATTTATACCTTCATATAGAAGAAGTCAACTTAGAAACCGTACGTGCGTATTTGGGACGTACCATTCGAAATATGACGTACAACTGGACTCGTGACAATAAGATTGCCAAAGAGGGCAACATTGAGGACTATTATGAAGAACTCATGATTGAGAGTCTGGAAGAAATTATTATCCGTAAGGAAGAAAAAGAGATTGCTTGGCAACTGGCATCTAATATTATGGCTGCTTTATTCATAAAGAATCAACGCTGGTATGAAGTTATTTTTCTTGTCTATTATTTGGAGATTCCACAAGAAGAGGTTGCCAGGGAGGAAGGTGTGGCAAAGGATGTTATCTCAAGCAGGCTATACCGTGCGAAGCAATGGATACGTCAAAATTTCCAGGAGCAGTATGATGAGGCTATGGGCAGAAAAAAAGAGTCTGCCCGTCATTGAGCAAACTCCTTGAAATGCCATTATTTTGATGCTTCCTGAATCAGACCGAGTATGGTACTGATAGAATCCTGCTGAGACGAGTGTTTCATGGCTTCTATGTAAGCATCTTTCTCTTGATAAAGTTTCTGGATGGCGCTTAGAAGGGATGCATTATTTAATTCTTCCTCTTCTAATACGATACTAAAACCTTGACGCTCAAATGAGCGTGCATTTAAAATTTGGTCGCCACGGCTTGCCTTGGCAGACAGTGGAATGAGAAGATTCGGTTTATGCAGTGCCAGAATTTCGCAGATTGCATTGGCACCGGCTCTTGAGATTACAATGTCCGATAGAGCAAATAAATCTTTCAACTCTTCCTTAATATATTCAAATTGAACATAACCTTCGAGGCTTTTTAGGGAATCATCAGCTTTTCCTTTGCCGCAAAGGTGTATAATATGGAAGTCTTTTAAAAGTTCCGGTAGAATCGCACGTACTGCGTTATTCACAATGACAGAGCCAAGACTTCCGCCAACAATTAAAATCACAGGTTTGTCTGGTGTTAGTCCACAGAATTTTAATGCGGCTTCACGGTTACCGGATAGCAATTCCTGCCGGATAGGAGAACCTGTGAGCACCGCCTTGTCTTTTGGCAGGTGTTCCAAAGTTTCTGGGAAATTACAGCATACTTTGGATGCAGATGGAATGGACAATTTGTTCGCAAGACCCGGAGTCATATCGGACTCATGAATAATAGTAGGGACATGGCATTGTTTTCCGGCCACAACAACAGGAACGGATACAAATCCTCCTTTTGAAAAGATAACATCCGGTTTTAAAGATTTAATAATTTTCTTTGCTTCGCCAAAGCCCTTCAATACGCGGAATGGGTCAGTAAAGTTCTGCACACTGAAATAGCGACGCAGTTTTCCGGATGATATCCCGTGGTAAGGAATGTCGAATTGTTCGATTAATTCTTTCTCGATGCCATTATAAGAACCGATATAATGTATATCATATCCAAGTTCCTTCAGACCTGGCAGTAGAGCAATATTTGGTGTAACATGACCTGCGGTACCACCGCCGGTTAAGATAATACGTTTCATAATTTTCCTCCAATTTTTTGGCTTCTAGTTTATTATATTAAACAGTATTCCAAGAAAGGTCAAGGAAAAGCAAAAATAGCAAACAAAAAAGGAGTGTCCAGTAATGAGTGAAAAGAAGTGGAAAGAATTTATTCAAAGAGAAATGGATAAGGA
>JAXJXL010000184.1:0-10440 GCA_036307525.1 Faecalimonas sp. | reverse complement strand
GAGAACGAGATTGCCATCATAGAAATAGGTGGAACAGTGGGAGATATTGAAAGCCAGCCGTTTCTTGAGGCAATCAGACAGTTTCAGGCAGAAGTGGGACGCGAGAATGCTATCATTATTCTTGTTTCTCTAATTCCTTATTTAAAAGCTTCCGGAGAAATGAAAACGAAACCGACACAGATGAGTGTGAAAACGCTACAGGGAATGGGAATTTGGCCAGATATTTTAGTCTGCAGGACAGAGTATCCGTTGGATGAAGGAATCAAAGAAAAACTCGCCCTGTTCTGTAATGTAAAAAAAGAGCATGTGTTACAGAACTTAGATGTAGATTCCTTATATGAAGTACCGATTATGATGGAAGAAGAAAATCTGGCTGGAGCTGTGTGTGACTGTCTTCATATTGAGTGTCCAGAGCCAGATTTGAATGATTGGAAGGAAATGCTGGGGGATATGAAAGCAGCTTCGAATTCTGTAGATATTGCAATTGTTGGGAAATATGTAGAACTGCATGATGCATATCTCAGTGTAGCGGAAGCATTAAAGCATGGTGGGATTGCAAACCGTGTAAATGTGAAAATTCATTGGATAGAAGCAGAAGATGTTACAAATGAGAATGCAAGAGAATTGCTTGCTAATATGCAGGGGATTCTCGTTCCGGGAGGATTTGGTAAACGTGGAACGGAAGGAAAGATAGCAGCCATCCAATTTGCAAGAGAAAATAAGATTCCGTTCCTGGGAATCTGCCTTGGCTTGCAGCTTGCTATTGTAGAGTTCGCAAGAAATGTAATTGGAATTTCAGATGCAGCAAGCATTGAATTGGAACCTGATACCCTAAATCCGGTGATTGCACTTATGCCAGAACAAAATGGGGTGGAAAACTTAGGTGGAACTTTGAGACTGGGCGCATACCCGTGTGAATTAAAAAAAGCATCATTGGCTGAGAAACTTTACGGAACTTCAAGCATATCGGAAAGGCACAGGCATCGGTACGAAGTGAATAATAAATATCGACTTTTATTGGAGAGATGTGGAATGACACTATCAGGTTTATCTCCTGATGAGAGAATTGTGGAAATGATTGAATTGCCAAGTCATCCGTTTTTTATTGCAACGCAGGCACACCCGGAATTTAAATCGCGACCTAATTTACCGCATCCTCTATTCAAAGGTTTTATAGAGGCGGCCAGTCAGAAGGAGGAATAATCTATGAATCAGAATATTTTACAAAAGGGATTATACGAACCGAGTTTTGAGCATGATAACTGTGGTATCGGTGCAGTTGTTGATATTAAGGGAAAGAAAAGTCACCAAATTGTGGAAGATGCGCTTCGTATTGTCGAAAACTTAGAACATAGAGCCGGTAAGGACGCTGAAGGAAAAACCGGTGATGGTGTCGGAATTTTGACACAGATTTCACATCGGTTTTTCAAAAAAGTATGTAAAGAGTTAGAGATTCCAATTGGCGGAGAACGTGAATATGGTGTTGGTATGTTTTTCTTTCCTCAAAATGAGCTCCTTCGAAGTCAGGCAATGAAAATGTTTGAAATCATTGTGGAAAAAGAGGGAATGAGGTTTCTCGGGTGGCGCGAAGTACCAACGCAGTCAGAGGTGTTAGGAGAAAAAGCGCTTTCTTGCAAACCAGCTATTTTTCAAGGCTTTATTGAAAAGCCAAAGGTTGTAGCCAAAGGTATTGACTTTGACCGCAGATTGTATGTAGCACGACGTGTATTTGAACAAAGTAATGCAAACACGTATGTTCCTTCTTTGTCATCAAGAACGATTGTATATAAAGGCATGTTTCTGGTAAACCAGCTACGTACATTCTTTTTGGATTTACAGGATGATACTTATGAGTCAGCGATTGCAATTGTGCACTCTCGTTTTTCTACAAACACCAATCCAAGTTGGGAGAGAGCACATCCAAACCGTCTGATTGTTCATAATGGTGAAATCAACACGATTAAGGGAAACGCAGACAAAATGTTGGCAAGAGAGGAAACCATGATTTCCGAACATCTATCACCGGACGATTTTACAAAGGTACTTCCTGTTGTAAATACGGCTGGTTCCGATTCGTCTATGTTAGATAATACTTTGGAATTCTTAGTGATGAATGGGATGGAACTTCCACTTGCGGCTATGATTATGATACCAGAACCTTGGTCACACAATGACACGATTTCGCAGGAGGGAAGAGATTTCTACCAGTATTACGCAACTATGATGGAACCTTGGGATGGACCTGCATCCATCTTATTTTCCGATGGAGATGTGTTGGGCGCAATTTTAGACCGAAATGGTCTTAGACCATCCAGATACTATATCATGGATGATAACCGCCTGATTCTTGCTTCAGAGGTTGGTGTTTTGGATTTGGACGAGACGCATATTGTCCAAAAAGAGAGACTGCATCCGGGAAAAATGTTATTGGTTGATACGGTATCAGGTCAGGTGAAAACCGATGAAGAATTAAAGGAAGAGTATGCACATAGGGAGCCTTACGGAGAATGGCTTGACAGTAACCTACTTACATTAAAAGAATTAAAGATTCCTAACGAGAAAATCACAAGTTATTCAAACGAAGAAAGAGCAAAATTGCAGAGAGCATTTGGATATACATATGAAGAATATAGAAACAGCATTTATGCGATGGCATTAAATGCAAGCGAGCAAATCGGCTCCATGGGAGTGGATACTCCGATTGCTGTATTATCAAATGAGTATCAGCCTTTATTTTATTACTTTAAACAGTTGTTTGCACAGGTTACAAATCCTCCGATTGATGCTGTCCGTGAGAAGATTGTTACTTCAACTGCCGTGTATGTTGGAAAGAATGGAAATCTGTTGGAAGAACAGCCGGAAAATTGTCAGGTATTAAAAATTGAGAATCCGATTCTGACAGACTTGGATATGCTCAAAATTTATTCTATGAAAAAAGAAGGTTTCAGAGTTGCAAAAGTGCCAATTGTTTTCTACAAGAGTACACCGATTGACAGAGTGCTGGACCATTTGTTTGTTCAGGTAGATAAAGCCTATCGTGGAGGTGCGACGATTCTCGTCCTTTCGGATAGAGGTGTGGACGAAAACCATGTGGCTTTGCCATCGCTCCTCGCTGTGGCGGCAGTTCACAAACATTTGGTGCAGACAAAGAAGTGTACGGCAATGTCACTGATTCTGGAATCAGCAGAACCGAGAGAAGTACATCATTTTGCAACTCTTCTCGGATATGGTGCAAGCGCGGTCAATCCTTACCTTGCTCATGCAACCATTGGACAATTAATTGAAGAAGGACTTCTTAATAAGGATTATTATGCCGCAGTGGAAGATTACGATCATGCTATCTTACATGGAATTGTAAAGATTGCATCGAAAATGGGTATTTCTACCATTCAGTCTTATCAGGGCAGTAAAATCTTTGAAGCAATTGGTATTTCGAAGGAAGTCACAGATAAGTATTTTTCAGGAACAGTCAGCCGTATTGGCGGTATCACATTGGAAGATATCGCAAAAGCGACGGATGAACAACATTCGAAGGCATTTGATCCATTGGGATTAGAAAACGATTTAACATTCACCTCCATGGGACGTCACAAAATGAGAAGTCAGGGAGAAGAGCATCGTTATAATCCAAAAACGATTCATATGTTGCAGGCTGCTACCAGAGAAGGTGATTATGATAAATTTGTAGAATACACAAAGATGGTTGACGGAGAGCAGAGTGGATATCTGCGAAGCCTCATGGAGTTTAATTATCCAAAGCAGGGTGTTGACATCTCTGAAGTAGAAAGCGAAGAAGAAATCGTAAAGAGATTTAAGACAGGTGCAATGTCATATGGCTCAATATCGGAAGAGGCACACGAAGCCCTTGCAATTGCGATGAATCATTTGCATGGTAAATCAAACAGTGGTGAAGGCGGAGAGAGTGACGAGAGACTTCAAACTGCCGGAACAAAAGATGATAGAAGTTCCGCAATTAAGCAGGTAGCCAGTGGCCGTTTTGGTGTGACAAGTAAATATCTGGTAAGTGCAAAAGAAATTCAGATTAAGATGGCGCAGGGTGCAAAGCCGGGAGAAGGCGGCCATTTGCCGGCGAAAAAGGTATATCCTTGGATTGCAAAAACCAGACATTCTACACCAGGTGTGAGCCTGATATCACCACCGCCACATCATGACATTTATTCGATTGAGGATTTAGCACAGCTCATTTATGATTTGAAAAATGCAAATAAGAACGCAAGGATTTCAGTGAAACTTGTTTCAGAGGCCGGAGTCGGCACAGTTGCTGCCGGTGTGGCAAAAGCAGGAGCAAGTGTTATCCTCATTTCCGGCTATGATGGTGGTACGGGAGCAGCACCATTAAGTTCTATCCACAATGCAGGTTTGCCTTGGGAGTTGGGACTTGCAGAAGCGCATCAGACGCTGGTTGCAAACGGACTTCGTAATCGTGTGAGAATCGAAACAGACGGAAAACTGATGAGTGGTCGTGATGTTGCAATTGCCGCTATTCTTGGAGCAGAAGAATTCGGATTTGCCACAGCTCCGCTTGTAACACTTGGCTGCGTGATGATGCGTGTCTGTAACCTAGATACCTGCCCAATGGGTATTGCAACCCAGAATCCGAAACTGAGGAAACGTTTTGTCGGAAAACCGGAGTATGTGGAAAACTTTATGATATTTATTGCCAGACAGTTACGTGAATACATGGCAAAATTAGGTGTCCGTTCTGTGGACGAATTGGTCGGAAGAACAGATTTGTTAAAGAAGAAAGATGTTTTATTCGGAAATGCTGAAAAAATCGATTTGAGTAAGATTCTTTTGCAGGATGAAAGTATCCATGGAGAAACATCTGTATTTCAACTAGAGCAAGCATATGATTTTGGCCTCGCATCAGTCAAGGATGAAGCAGTTTTACTCAGCAGAAAAGATATGAAAGAAGCCATAAAGAAGGGTACAAAAAAATGGTTTGAAATTGCGTTATCTAATGTTGACCGCACATTTGGAACATTGACAGGTGCTGAGATTACAAGAGAACATCCGGAGGGGCTTTTGGATGATACGATTACCATTGACTGCCACGGTGCAGGTGGTCAAAGCTTTGGTGCATTTATTCCAAAAGGCTTAACACTCAATCTCTGCGGTGATTGTAATGACTATCTGGGCAAGGGATTATCAGGTGGTAAACTGGCAGTTTTTGCTCCGAAGGAAGCATCCTATGAGCCTGATGAAAATATTTTGATTGGTAATGTGGCTTTATATGGGGCAACATCGGGAGAAGCGTTTCTTGCAGGGCAGGCCGGAGAACGTTTCTGTGTCAGAAATTCTGGTGCTACAGCTGTAGTAGAAGGTGTTGGAGAGCATGGATGTGAGTACATGACAGGCGGTAAGGCAGTGATACTTGGTCCTACCGGAAAGAACTTTGCAGCCGGAATGAGTGGTGGTGTCGCTTATGTTCTAGATGAAAAGAATCAGCTATATCGAAATCTGAACAAAGAACTTGTTCTTATGGAAAAAATAGATAATAAGTTTGAGCAGGAAGAGCTGCGTAAGATGATTGAAAAACATGTAAAAGCGACAAATTCGAAGAAAGGCGGAGAAGTACTTGCGCATTTTGAAGAATATCTGTCGAAATTCAAGAAGATTATCCCGGCAGATTACAAGGAACTTATGACGGCAACAGCAAGCTTTGAGGAACAAGGACTCAGCAAAGAAGATGCGCAGATAGAAGCATTTTATGCTTGCGTAGGCGGAAAGAAGGCATAGGAGGGACGAATATGGCGAAAGCAAATGGTTTTTTAGAATATGAAAGAAAAAATGGACCAGAAATTCCTGCCTGTGACAGAATTCTGAATTTTGAGGAATTTCATGGACGATTATCATTAGAAGAACAACAGAAGCAGGCAGCACGTTGTATGGATTGTGGTGTTCCTTTTTGCCAGTCGGGAATGATGATTTCTGGAATGGCTTCCGGATGCCCACTGCATAATCTGGTTCCTGACATGAACGATTTGGTATATCAGGGCAATATGGAACAGGCATACAGGAGACTTGAGAAAACGCATTGTTTTCCAGAGTTCACTTCTCACGTCTGTCCGGCGCTGTGTGAGGCGGCATGTACCTGCAACACACATGGGCTTCCAGTATCTACGAAGGAAAATGAAAAAGCGGTCATTGAATATGCGTTTGAACATGGGTTAGTTTCTTCGGATAAGCCGAAGACAAGAACGGGAAAGAAGGTTGCCGTTGTGGGTAGCGGTCCTTCCGGACTTGCAGCTGCCATGCAACTGAATAAAAGAGGGCACAGTGTTACGGTCTATGAAAGAAGTGACCGTGTAGGAGGACTGCTCCGATATGGTATCCCGAACATGAAACTGGACAAATCTGTGATTGACCGAAGAGTCCAACTGATGGAAGAAGCTGGAATTACTTTTGTTTGTAATACTAATATCGGTGTCGATATAACGGGCGAGGAATTACTGAGTCAGTACGATAGAGTGATTCTTGCCTGTGGAGCATCAAATCCAAGAGATATTAAGGTTCCGGGAAGAGAAGCAAAAGGAATCTATTTTGCGGTAGATTTCTTGAAACAGGTGACAACGACGTTGTTAGACAGTCAGTTTCAATCTGTGCCATATGAGTTGGCAAAGGATAAAAATGTTCTGGTTATCGGTGGTGGTGATACAGGAAATGACTGTGTAGGAACGGCAATTCGTTTAGGTGCCAAAAGCGTATTACAGTTAGAGATGATGCCAAAACCGCCAACAGAGAGAACTGCGGAAAATCCATGGCCGGAGTGGCCGAAGATACTGAAAACAGACTACGGTCAGGAAGAGGCGATTTACAAGTTTGGAAAAGACCCAAGAAGGTATCAGACCACCGTCACAGAGTTTCTTTCTGATGAGAAAGGAAATGTGTGTGGCGCAAAGGTGGTTCAGTTGAAACCAGAGTTTGACGTAAAGACAAAACGAATGAATATGGCACCGATTTCAGAAAGTGAGGAAGTGATTCCGGCAGATTTAGTTTTAATTGCAGCAGGTTTTTTAGGCTCAGAGGGTTACATTACAGAGACAATGGGTGTAGAATGTGATGGTAGAACAAATGTAAAAACCATGCAAGGTTCTTACGAAACAAGTGTAAAAGGTGTATTTGCGGCAGGAGACATGCATAGAGGACAGTCACTCGTTGTATGGGCAATTGCAGAAGGGAGAGGCGTTGCAAAAGAAGTGGACGCTTCCTTGATGGGATATACCAATCTTTAAAAGGAGTGCGAAATTATGACGAAGAAAGAAGTTTTGGAATTAGTGGAACAGGAAGATGTGGAGTTTATCCGCTTACAGTTTACGGATATGTTTGGGAATTTGAAAAATGTTGCCGTAACAGCCAATCAGCTTAGCAGAGTTTTGGAAAACAAATATGTATTTGAGGGTTCAGCATTGTTTGATGAATTTAAATCCAGTGAAGAGGATTTGTACTTATATCCGGATTTAGATAGTTTTGTTGTATTGCCTTGGCGACCACAGCAGGGAAAGGTGGCAAGACTTCTCTGTGATGTTCATTGTGAAGACGGAACACCATGTAACTTGAGCCCGAGAGTGATTTTGAAGAACGTATTGGACAAAGCTAAAGAAAAAGGGTATGAATTTTATGTAGATCCGGAATGTGAATTTTTCCTATTTCATGCGGATGAAGATGCAATTCCAACAACACTCACGCATGAAACGGCAGGCTACATGTCTGTCGGACCACTTGATCTCGGAGAAAATCCAAGACGTGATATGGTCCTGACTTTGGAGCAAATGGGATTTCAGGTGGAATCCTCCCATCATGAAAAAGCGCCAGGTCAGCAGGAAATTGATTTCAGAGAAGCAGAGGCGCTCATTAGTGCGGATTCTGTAGTTACATTCCGTAGTGCAGTGCGTTCGATTGCAAGACGTTTTGGACTTCACGCTACTTTTATGCCAAAACCGAAGAAAGGTGTGGCAGGTTCGGGAATGCATATGAATATTTCTGTATATAAAGATGGAAGAAATATTTTTAACTCTGATAATAAAGAGATTCGCGACGAAGCAAATTGGTTTATGGGTGGTCTTATGGCACATGCAAAAGGAATGTGTGCAATCACAAATCCATTAGTGAATTCCTATAAGAGAATCAATACCGGATTTGACGCGCCAAAGGAGATTGCATGGTCGAAAAAGAATGAAAATGTACTTCTACGTTTGCACACCAGATTGGGTGAGGATACAAAAGTGGAGATTCGTTTTCCAGATTCAGCGGCTAATCCATACTTGGCGATAGCAGTATGTATTGCAGCAGGTCTTGACGGAATCGAAAATCATATTTCTGCCGGTAAGATGTATCGGGAATTGAAGGAAGAAGGAGCCAAACTCGAAAGACTTCCGGAGACACTTCGAGAAGCAATCAATGAAATAAAAAAAGATGCTTTGATGGAAGAAACGTTAGGAAAAGAATTCCTTGACGTGTATGTGGATGCAAAAAAAGCAGAATGGAAAGAATATTTAGATGAAGTAACAGACTGGGAAGTAGTTAAATATTTAAATCGAGTATAGCGAGGTGGTCGCATGAGCACTATTATTGTGGCGATGCCCAAGATAGAAGATGCGAAAAAAATCAGCGACATGCTAATATCTCGTGGACTGGATAGAATAGAAATTTGCACAACAGGAGCCGCTATTTTATCGAAGGTTCATCAGTTTGATAGTGGAATCGTAATTTGTACAAGAAGATTCAAGGATATGTATTGCAATGAAATTGCGGAAAGTTTACCCGATTATTTTGAGATGCTGTTATTGACATCTCAGGAAGGGATTGCATATTGTCCACAGGGTGTAGTGACAATCACAATGCCATTTCGAGTTTCGGATTTATTAAGTTCTGTAGAAATGATGTTAATGCAATTGGAACGTCGGATTCGGAAGGAACGTAACAAACCGAAAAAACGGAATCAAGAAGAGCAGGAATATATTGATAAAGCCAAGCAAATCTTGATGGAAAGGAATAATATGACGGAGCCGGAAGCGTTTCGATACATTCAGAAATGTAGTATGGATTCTTCTACCAATATGGTGGAAACCGCACAGATGATTATCTTATTACAAGTTGATTCATAAAGCATATTTCTAAGGAAGGGCAGACAAAATGTATACAATAAACGAAAATTATTTAAACCTGCAGGGTAGTTATTTGTTTTCTACGATTGCAAAAAAAGTAAACGCATATAAGGAGGAGCACCCGGAAGCCAATATTATTCGATTGGGAATTGGTGATGTGACACAGCCAATTGCACCTGCAATTATCAAAGCACTTCACAAGGCAGTAGATGAGATGGGAACTGCAGAAGGATTTCACGGATATGGACCAGAGCAAGGGTATGAATTTCTGCGCAATGTGATTGCAAAAGACGATTATCAGGCGCGTGGATGTGACATCAATGCCGATGAAATCTTTGTATCCGATGGAGCAAAATGTGATATCGGTAATATCCAAGAGATTTTCGGACAGGACAATGTAGTTGCAGTATGTGATCCGGTCTATCCAGTCTATGTGGACACCAATGTTATGGCAGGACGTTCGGGGAAATTTGATACAGAAAAAGGCGGTTTTACAAACATCGTCTATATGCCATGTACGGAAGCAAACGGATTCGTGCCAGAACTTCCGGAAAAACATGCGGATTTGATTTATCTCTGTTTCCCAAACAATCCAACCGGAGAAGTGATTGATAAACCGACACTTCAAAAATGGGTAGATTATGCAAATCAAAAGGGCAGTATCATTATTTATGATGCAGCATATGAGGCATATATCACAGAAGAAGGAATTCCTCATAGCATTTATGAATGTGAAGGTGCGAGAACATGTGCAATTGAAATGCATAGCTTCTCAAAGAATGCGGGATTTACGGGACTTCGTCTAGGTTATAC
The DNA here is from genome assembly GCA_036307525.1 of Faecalimonas sp. Classification (GTDB taxonomy): domain Bacteria; phylum Bacillota; class Clostridia; order Lachnospirales; family Lachnospiraceae; genus Faecalimonas. The sequence goes on along the minus strand of JAXJXL010000184.1, from coordinate 499 downwards.
TGTGATTCCAAAGGACTTAATGTGTGATGAAACCAGTCTGCATAGTTTGTGGAACAGAAGACATGGAACTAAGTACAACGGAGCACCTTATATTGTGCAAAAAGCAGGAGAAGCAGTTTACTCAAAAGAAGGAAAAGAGCAACTTCGTAAGCAGATTGCATATTATATGGAAAATGCGCGCATCATCAAAGAAGGACTGGAGGAAGCAGGTTTTACGGCATATGGCGGTGTGAACTCACCATATGTCTGGCTCAAAGTTCCGGAAGGCATGGGCTCTTGGGAATTCTTCGACAAGTTGTTAAACGAGGTGCAGGTAGTTGGAACGCCGGGCGTTGGTTTTGGTGCCAGTGGAGAAGGCTTCTTTCGGCTGACTGCTTTTGGAACAAGAGAAAATACCATAGAGGCGCTTGAAAGAATTAAAACAATCCAGTCTTGACAGAAATCCTGACTTTTGCAGGAAAATAAGTATAAAACACCCGTCAAGCCTAATAAATACAAG
>JAXJXL010000183.1:0-8515 GCA_036307525.1 Faecalimonas sp. | reverse complement strand
TGACCTTTCTGGAAAGTAATTTCCTTTTTACCATAAGTATTAGGGAAAAGAGCTTTGATCTTATCTTGGTCAGCTACACTTTGAGTTTCTGCACCTTCTTTTACACAGATGTCTGCGATACCATTTCTAAGCATTGCAGGAAGTTTTGGAGAATACTCGTATCTAGCTGTTTGTAACGATGAAATTTTCATAATTACCTCTCCTTTAATAAAATTTGTACGGAATCATTTTAATATATTTTCAGTATAAAGTAAACCATTATGCAACATTTTTGTCATAAATTCCCGTCTTGTGGGCGAATTACTGTAAATGCTAAGATACATATAGATTGTTTGTAGGTTAAAGCCTAATAATAGAATAAAATTCGGCGAAAAGGCCCAACCTACCAATAGAAGAAATATATGGAAAAGGAGACAATATGAAAGAAAAAATTTTTGGTATACTTCAGCGTGTCGGAAGATCCTTTATGCTTCCAATCGCTATTCTGCCGGTTGCCGGATTATTGCTGGGAGTCGGCGGTTCGCTTACGAATGAAACCATGCTAGAAACATATGGGCTCTTAAATGCAATGGGGCCTGGAACAATTCCCTACGCAATCTTTACCGTAATGAGTAAAGCAGGGGATATTGTATTTGGAAATCTGCCGATTATATTTGCAATAGGTGTTGCAATCGGTATGGCAAAAAAAGAAAAAGAAGTAGCAGCTCTCTCAGCTGCAATTGCATTTTTTATTATGCACGCGTCTATCAATGCACTCATCACCATTACAGGTGGTGTGGAGGAAATGCTTAGCGGTGCCACTACGTCTGTGGTGGGTATCACCTCCTTACAAATGGGTGTGTTTGGCGGTATTATCGTGGGACTTGGTGTTGCGGCCCTGCATAACCGATTTTACAAAATCGAATTGCCACAGGTGCTGTCCTTCTTTGGGGGTACCCGTTTCGTACCAATCATCAGTGCACTTGTTTACACCGGTGTTGGTATTGTAATGTTCTTTGTCTGGCCGGTGATTCAGTCGGGAATCTACGCTGTAGGTAACGTAGTCTTAAATTCCGGTTATGCGGGGACATGGGTGTATGGTCTGATGGAAAGACTTTTGATTCCTTTCGGACTGCATCACGTATTTTACCTTCCGTTCTGGCAGACAGCCCTTGGTGGAACTATGGAAATTCAGGGCGTGCTTGTAGAAGGGGCGCAGAACATTTTCTTCGCACAGCTTGCAGACCCGAATGTAACCAAGTTTGCGGTGTCGGCAACCAGATTTATGTCAGGTAAATTCCCACTCATGATTTTCGGTCTTCCTGGGGCGGCACTTGCCATGTACCGTACAGCAAAACCGGAAAAACGTAAATTAGTTGGAGGGTTACTACTATCCGCAGCACTGACCTCTATGCTAACCGGTATTACAGAGCCGCTGGAATTCACCTTCCTTTTTGTAGCACCGCTATTGTATGGAATACACTGCGTACTTGCAGGTGCAGCATACATGCTGATGCACATTTTTGAGGTCGGCGTTGGTATGACCTTCTCTGGTGGTATCATCGACTTAACCCTTTTTGGCATTATTCAAGGAAATGCGAAGACAAACTGGATTTGGGTAGTGATTGTGGGGATCGTATACTTTATTGTGTACTATTTGCTATTCCATTTCCTTATCGTGAAATTAGACGTTAAGACACCTGGCCGTGATGACAGCGAGGAAGTGAAGCTGTATCGCAGAAGTGACGTGGAAGCCCGTAAAAATGCGGCTAACACGGAGCGAAAAGCAGAGGATGAGCTATCCGAACAGATTTGCAACGGTTTGGGCGGAAAGAAGAATATTTCCGACGTGGACTGCTGTGCAACCAGACTTCGTTGTACCGTGCACAAGGCCGAACTTGTAAATGATGCATTGCTAAAATCCACGGGCGCCTCTGGTGTAATTCACAAAGGAAACGGTGTGCAGATTATTTACGGACCTCGCGTAACCGTGATTAAGTCGAATCTCGAAGATTATTTGGAAACAGCCCCGAATGTGGAGTATATTGCAGACAATGCGCAAGACACAGACAATACACAACATGCTTCAAGCAAGGAGCACGATTCAGAAAATGTGCAGCCTGCGTCCAATAAAGGGTACGCGGCAGATAAAACAATCACGATTTACAGCCCTGTGACCGGTATTGCAGCAGATTTATCCACAGCCCCAGACGAAGCATTTGCGCAAAAGATGATGGGGGATGGTGCCGTGGTCAAACCGACGGACAAAACTGTCTGTGCACCGGAGGACGGCGAGGTTAGCTTCGTGTTTGACACAAAACATGCCATTGGCTTTGTGACAGACAGTGGGATTAGCATGCTTATTCACATGGGAATTGATACCGTGAAATTAAACGGAGATGGCTTTAAAGTGTTTGTAAAAAATGGGCAGAAGGTGAAAAAGGGTGAACCGCTTATGGAATTAGATCTTGCATTTTTAAATCAGCAGGCACCATCTATGGTTTCGCCAATTCTGTGTACAGAGCTAGAAGAGAACCAAAGCATTAAGCTGCTGGCAGAAGGCCCGATAAAAGCAGGAGAGCCATTGTTTGAAATAATAAACAAGTGAGCCTGACATAATGAACGGATGACAGGTGACGAAATGCAAAAATAATGTTAGAATAGGAGGAGAAGATTGTGAAAACATTTCGTTATACAATTACAGATTCCGTAGGTCTTCATGCGAGACCTGCCGGGATGCTGGTAAAAGAAGTGAAAAAATACGAATCAAACGTAACCATTGTAAAGGATGGTAAATCATGTGATGCATCGAAGCTAATGATGCTTATGAGCCTAGGTGTCAAATGTGGAGATGAAATCACAGTAGAAGTAACAGGCGCAGACGAAGAAACAGCAAGTGCCGAATTAGAGGCATTCTTCCAAGCGAACCTATAATTTGAGGTGATAAAATGGACATTTACACAGGTAAATCTATTTTTAACGGAATCGCCATTGGACGGATTTTGTTTTATAAAAAAGGTGAGCAAGCAGTAACGCGTGTGAAGGTTCAGGATGTAGAGGCGGAAGTAACCCGCTATGAAAATGCAAAGCAATGCGCCATGAAGCAGCTCCGTGAGCTGTATGAAAAAGCCGTGGATGAAGTGGGCGAGGTAAACGCCATGATTTTCGAAGTGCATCAGATGATGCTGGAAGATGATGATTATAACGAGTCCATTTATAATATTATAAAAAATGATTCGGTGAACGCAGAGTTTGCCGTTGCAACCACGGGAGATAATTTTTCCAGAATGTTTGCGGAAATGGAAGATGAGTATTTCAAGGCAAGGGCAGCAGACGTCAAGGACATTTCAGAACGTATTGTAAATGTGCTTGTGGGAGCGAATTCGGGGAAGGATTTGACTGAGCCGGTTATCCTAGTGGCGGATGATTTGGCACCAAGTGAAACCGTGCAATTGGATAAGTCAAAGCTGCTTGCATTTGTAACCTTGCATGGCTCTGCAAACTCTCATACAGCTATTCTGGCAAGAACCATGAATATCCCTGCCCTTATCGGTGTTGCTATTGATGAGAGCTGGAATGGCAAAATGGCTGTGGTAGATGGCAAGCATGGCAAATTAATTGTTGATCCAGAATACTCTGTTTTGGAGCAATATATGACGGAAAAGAAAAAAGAAGAAGAGGCAAGAGCCCTTCTTGCAGAGTTAAAGGGGCTCCCTGATGTTACTAGAGACGGGAAGGAAATCAAGCTCTATGCCAATATTGGGAGTGTGGCTGATGTGGCAAATGTGCTCGCAAATGATGCAAGTGGAATTGGTCTTTTCCGTAGTGAATTTTTATATTTGGAAAAAGACAGCTATCCAACAGAGGAGGAGCAGTTTGTTGCGTATAAGACAGTGGCTCAGAACATGGCGGGCAAGAAGGTCATTATTAGAACCCTGGACATCGGCGCTGACAAGCAGGTGGACTATTTTCAAATGGATAAGGAAGAGAATCCGGCGATGGGCTACCGCGCAATCCGTATCTGTCTGGATCGTGTGGACATCTTTAAAACCCAGCTTAGAGCACTTTATCGAGCATCTGCATTTGGAAATATTTCCATTATGTTTCCGATGATTATTTCCCTTTCCGAAGTGCAGCAAGTGAAAGCAATCTGCGAGGAAGTGAGACAGGAGTTAGAAGAGAGTGGAATTAGCTATGGTGACGTGGAACTGGGAATTATGATTGAAACTCCGGCAGCTGCCATGATTAGTGATATCCTTGCAAAGGAAGTGGATTTCTTCAGTATTGGAACCAATGATTTGACACAGTATACTCTGGCAATTGACCGTCAAAATCCAAAGCTTGACCACATTTATGATCCTTATCATCCGGCGGTGATGCGCATGATTCAGATGGTCATCGATAATGGCCATAAGGAAGGTTGCTGGGTTGGTATCTGCGGAGAGCTTGGAGCAGATTTGAGCCTAACGGAAACATTTATAAAAATGGGAATCGATGAACTATCGGTGTCTCCGACATTTATACTTCCAATTAGAAAAATAATTAGAGAACTGTAGTGATCATTGGTGTATATTTTGAAAAAGTTATAAAAAACTAACTTGAATCTGGCTATAAATCTTGTTTTTTGTGAAATTATGTTCGTATATGAAAAAACTTGTATTTTTCTAACCGAAAAATGTATATTATGGGTTAGATTATACAAGTTTTTTTCGTATACAAACAAAGCCATTAGCGGTTCAGCCACCAAATTCCAAAGTTTAAATATGCTGCAAATGTCACCCATAGCAAATATGGGATGTTCAAGTAGGCAGCAGTGGTGTTAATCTTTGAAAAGCTTCTTATCATTAGGATAATTAACACCCACAGTAAAAGAATCCAGATAAATGAGAAGAAATACCACTCAAAGTTAAAGAAGAAGATGGACCACAGGAAGTTCACAATCAACTGATAACGGTAAATCATCAGCGCGTCGTCAATCTGTTCATAGCTCGCATCGGAAACCCTAATTATGTAGGCCGAGATACCCATGAGCGTATAAAGGATGGTCCATACAACGGGAAACAGCCAGCCCGGTGGCGAAAGTGGCGGTTTGGCCAGCGCCTGAAAGTCCTGCATGGCATTACGGGTCAGTAAGCCTGCGACAACTCCCACAAGCAATGGGAGCGCAATTGATTTTATAAGTGCGCCTCTATCTATTTTCATAAAAATACACCTCCAATATAAGGTATGAAGGTGTATCGGTTTTTATGAAGATATAAATCAAAGTAACTATTCAGAGCCAACCTCGAAAACACGTTGTGTCTCCTCGGTGTGGCGTATCCGCCAAACAAAATTTTAAAAACATACTTAAAAATGCAAGCATTTCACGTATGTTGTATAAAATTTTGCTTGGCTCTGAACAGTTACAGGTTAAAGTATTTATCAAATTCTGCAGGATGCGGAATCTTAGACATTTCCAAACATTCTTTTCTCTTCATGGCGATGAAGTTCTTGATTAAATGTTCTGGGAATACGCCACCGGCTGTCAGGTAATCGTGGTCGGCTTCCAGTGCATCCAAGGCATCATCCAAACGTGTTGGGAGAGAAGATAATTTCGCCTTCTCCTCCTCTGAAAGTGAATACAGGTTCATGTCGTATGGTCCCCAACCATTTGCGTGCGGGTCGATCTTGTTCTTAATACCATCGATACCAGCCATCAAAAGAGCTGCGTAGCAAAGGTATGGGTTACAAGTAGCATCTGGGTTGCGAATCTCGAAACGGCGAAGCTTCGGAGATTTCGCGTAGGCAGGAATACGGATAACTGCACTACGGTTCGAGGTTGCGTAACCAACTGTTACAGGTGCCTCAAATCCAGGAACCAATCTCTTAAAGGAGTTAGTGCTTGGGTTCGTAATCGCGCAAAGGGAAGAAATGTGTTTTAGCAAACCACCCATGAAATAGTGGGCAGTTTGACTCAAATGTGAATAGCCCTCATCATCTGAGAAAACAGGTTCTCCATTTTTCAAAAGTAACATATGTACATGCATACCATTTCCAGCCTCACCGTAAACAGGCTTCGGCATGAAGGTTGCAACCTTGCCATATTTCAAAGCAGTGTTGTGGATGACATATTTAATCATCATGGTGTTGTCAGCCATCTTTGACATTTGCCCAAGCATCGGCTCGATTTCAAATTGTCCGGCAGCTCCAACCTCTGGGTGATGGTACTTGATTTCAATTCCCATCTTCTCTAATTCCAGACACATTTCAGAACGGCACTCGTATGTGCGGTCAAATGGCTTCGCAACGTGATAGTTCTTTTGATGAGGAACTACGCAGCCAAGTCCTTGGTTGGCACTGTTCCAGTATGCCTGCTCGCAGTCAACGGAAAAACCGATGGAATCCGGCTGTACAGACCAACCAACTTGGTCAAACATATGGAATTCAAATTCCGGCAAAATAAGCATGGTATCTGCAATGTCGCATTCCTTCATATATTGTTCTGCAGCCTGCACGATATTTCTTGGATATTGGTCAAGCGGACGGTTCTCCGGATAATCGATAATCATCGCATTACCTGTAATCGACAAAGTAGGAACCTCACAGTAAGGGTCAATCACTGCGGTATCTAAATCAGGGATAAATACCATATCACTCTTTTCCACCACTGCGTAACCATAGTTGGAAGCGTCAAAACCGATTCCATTTGCCATAGTGTCTTGCGTAAACTGTGAAGCAGGAATAGTTACGTGACGGAATTGTCCGTTGATGTCCACGATTTTAAAATCGACCATCTTAATGTCTTGTTCTTGAATAAGCTTCATGATATCTTCTGCTGTTCGTTTCATTGTTTTTCCTCCATAAAATTATCCGATAATTTATAATAATAGAATACTTGAAAATAATAAGAAATGCAATAGTTTTTAAAAATAATACAGAACAGATGTTCGAAAAAATGCTTGCAAAAGTGATGTGAGGCGGGTATACTTGATATGAGTTGTGCAGGGAAAGGAGGAGATACGATGAGCGATAGGATTTATGTCTGCATAGATTTGAAATCATTTTATGCATCCGTTGAATGTCGGGAGCGAGGCTTGGATGCCATGACGACCCGGCTTGTAGTGGCTGACCCGGACCGTACGGAGAAGACCATCTGTCTTGCAGTATCTCCAGCCTTAAAGAAGCTTGGAATTCCCGGAAGATGCCGTGTGTTCGAGATTCCCAAAGGGATAGATTATATTATGGCACCACCTCGCATGCAGTTGTACATTGATTATTCAGCCGAGATTTACAGCATTTATCTCAAATATATAGCTAAAGAAGATATCCATGTGTATAGCATTGACGAAGTTTTCATGGATGTAACGGATTACCTGGTGATGTATCAGATGACAGCGAAGGATTTGGGAATAACCATCATGCAGGATGTGTATAAGTCCACCGGAATTACGGCAACCTGTGGAATTGGGACGAACCTTTATCTTGCCAAGGTTGCCCTAGATATTACCGCAAAGCATGTGGAGGACCATATCGGGATTCTAGATGAAACTATGTATTGCAAAACCTTGTGGAAACATAAACCGCTGACGGATTTCTGGCGCATCGGGCGGGGTATTGCCAATCGCTTGGAGACCCAGGGTATCTATACCATGGGAGACATTGCCCACGCGGATGAGGAAATGCTGTATCGTATGTTCGGAGTAGATGCGGAGCTTCTCATCGACCACGCCTGGGGACGAGAGACTACGTTAATGTCAGATATCAAGTCCTACCGAGCCAAGACCAATTCCATCTCCAGTGGACAGGTGCTGCCACGGGATTATTCCTATGAAGAGGGGAAATTAATTATTAAAGAGATGGCAGATTTGCTCTCCCTGGAGCTGGTAGAAAAGGGGCTGGTGACAGATTCGATCACCCTTCACGTAGGGTATTCTAACCGCTATGCCGCCAAACCCGCGCATGGAACCATAGGCATGACAGTAACCACCAGTTCCTCCCGCCACATTGTTGCTTATACCGAGAGACTGTATGAGCAGATTGTAAGTCCCCATCAGTTTGTGCGACGGATGACCATTACATTTAACCGTGTCATAGACGAAGTCTACCGCCAGTATGATTTGTTCACCGACCCGGAGGATATGGAACGGGAGCTGCAGCTTCAGAAGGCTATGCTGAACATTAAGGGTAAGTATGGGAAAAATGCAATTCTAAAAGGGATGAATCTGGAGAAAGGCGCAACCACCATCGAGCGAAATCAGCAGATAGGAGGGCACAAAAGTGGTTAGGTATAAGATGAGCCGAGAGGAGCGGGCAAAGCAGTTCATGCCCTTTGCCGCATTAAAAGGTCATATGGAGGCACTTCACATGCGGGAGAAAATCGTGGTAGAACGCCGGGAACTTTCCGAAGAATATAAGGAAGAATTGGACCGGAAGCTGAGGCGGGTGCGAAAAAATGACATCATCACGGTGGTGTATTTCTGCAATGGGGAGTACCTGAAAGTGACGGGGATGGTGTCGAAGATAGATGAGACAGCGAGAGTGCTTAAGGTTGTGAATA
>JAXJXL010000182.1:0-5888 GCA_036307525.1 Faecalimonas sp. | reverse complement strand
TATGATGAATATCTGGAAAGTGATGAAATGGCTAGAAAACGTCAAGTTTATACAACAGGTGAGATTCCTGAGGATAATTAAAAATCTGAGCCGGAGAATGTTCTCCGGCTCAACATCTTTTAAACATTTCGCAGCTTTACATAGTTTCCTTATTCGAAGCAATCTTCCGCAACAAATTGTTCAATCTCCCCTTTATATTTATGAAGTTCTTGTCGCTTTCCGCATATTAATTCTTCAAATGGCCCTTTACTACTCCTAGGTCTTCTGAAAATTAGTTCCACATCTTTTACCTTACTTTCTTCTAATTTATTTCCTTTTAACAATGATTTAGGACGTCCAGAAATAGCAAAACCTAACGTACACTTACTATCAGATGTTGTAAATGCACACTCTACTCTATTCTTCTTAAAATTATCTTCAGCAAGTAGCTTATGTGAAAACATATTTACCATATCATGTAAAACTGATATCTTTTCTCTTACTGAACCTTTCACCGACTTCTCAGATTTCCCTGGTTTTAAAAAATCAAAATCTGTTTCTTCCAACTCTTCTGATAGACATTTGTCAAAAAATTGTTCCGGAGACAATTCCGTATGTATACCTATCAAGTGCAAATAATTTCCCTTATCTGATTTTATTATGTGAAAACCATTCTCAAATGCTTCTGAACAAACCAAATATTCATGATCAACAAAATTTGTTTTATAAAATTTTGCATTGGCTATGGCTTCATTTTTAACCCTTTCCTTAAAACTAACCGTGCACATATAACCTCCTAAAAAGAAAGAGGAATGACATTTCATCATCCCTCTAATGATTTTTAGTAGTTTTCTCTACACTCGAATGGGTTTAAGGTCTCCAGTCCGACCACTCGGCATGGTTTCTAGTCTCATACCCGACATATATAATTATCTTTAATAATTATCATGTTTATACAATTATAGTATGGTATAACATTACTTTTGTCAATGACAAATTTTATGCAAATGTATACAGCAGGGACGGTAAAGCTATATACTACTTGCCTTCCTCCATAAGCCTTTCAACTTCCACCTTATATTTCATAAGCCTCAGCAGATATTCTGGCATTTGACGATTACCAAGTTCCCAGTCGGTCACTGTTCGATACGGAATATCAAAGTATTCGCAAAATTGTTTTCTGTTCATTCCTGTTTCTTTTCTCAATTGAATTAATTGTTCTTTGCTATTCATATTTTACCCTCTTACGCATTGCGTAACTTTATTTTAAACAAATTTTAGTTGATTGTCAACATGTTTTTCAAAAAATGGATGCTGCATTTGCAACATCCATTTTCAACTCTTAAATCTCTTCTACAAACATAACGCCTTCTAACGAACTTACCTTCTCTAAAAACTCCAAATGATTTTCTTTATTTGGAAGTCTAAGTGTAACAACAGCTGCCATCTTCGCTTCCATCATGTTGTTCGGCTGTTCTATCTCAACGTCCTCTACTTTAATATCATTCTCCCTTGCGAAACCGACAAGCTTTCTCATAACTGACATTTTCGTAAACTCAACATACAGAATAATTGCTTTTGTATTGTTGGTAAGTCTTCTATCAAAGCTATGTAATACCACCATAATGATTACAATTGCAAGTGTTCCAAGGATTGCCCCCTCGTAATATCCACTACCAATTGCAAGTCCGATACATGCAGAGGTCCAAAGTCCTGCTGCTGTGGTAAGACCTTTTACCCTGTTGTGCCCGGTTGTAATAATGGTTCCTGCACCCAGGAAACCGATACCGTTGATAACCTGCGCTCCAAGACGGGCAACATCTCCTGTTCCGTATACCTCGCACAAATACTCGTTGGTCATCATAACTAAGGTAGCACCTACACACACTACCATGTATGTACGGAATCCTGCAGGTCTCTTCTTTCTTCCTCTCTCAATCCCAATCACTCCGGCACAAATCAGCGCTAATGCAATCTTAAACACTGAGATGCCAAGATCATGAAAATTGATTGTCCAATCCAAAAAATCGATTGTAACCATATTATCCCCTTCTCCCTATTTATAATATAATAGAATACTATATTTTGTATGTATCAGTCAAGGAAATACACTATAAAATGGCAAAAAACACACTAAAAAATGGCAGAAAACTGCCATTTTTTTAATCCTCAAAAACTTCTTTTACTTTATCCATGAAGCCTTTTTTCTTACTCTTTTTTTCCTTTTCAGCCTCTTCCCCTTGTCTTAAGGAATTACCGGTAATTTCATCAAATTTACGAAGCAGTTCTTTCGCTTCAGCGCTTAATTTCTCTGGCGTTTTAATCACCAAAGTTACATAGTGATCGCCACGGATTTTCTTGTCGCGAATTGAAGGAACACCTTTGCCACGAAGTCTTACCTTTGTATCCGTCTTGGTTCCAGGTGCGATGGTATATAGCACATCTCCGTCTACCGTTTTTATAACTACATCGCCACCTAAAGCAGCTTGCGCAAATGTAATCGGTGCAGTTGAGAATATATGCATATCCTGACGAGAGAATTCCGGATGTCTGGAAACGGTCACTTCAACAAGCAGATCTCCTCTTGGACCACCGTTAACGCCCGGCTCCCCTTTTTCTCGAATACGAATGCTTTGTCCGTTATCAATACCTGCTGGAATCGTTACTGAAATTTTCTTTTTGCTAGAAACATATCCCGTTCCTGCACAATCTGAACATTTTTCACGAATCACCTTACCGGAACCTTGACACTCCGGACAAGTCTGAACATTCTGCATCGTACCAAAGAAGGACTGTGAGGTATAAACTACTTGCCCACGTCCATTACATTTTGGACAAGTCTCCGGTGAAGTTCCCGGTTTTGCACCAGAACCATGACATGTGGTACATGGGTCCTTAATCACCACTTCTAATTCTTTCTCGCAACCAAAGATTGCTTCTTCAAATGTAATTCTCACACCCTTGCGAACATTTGCTCCTTGCATTGGACCATTATATGAACGTCTGGTACGTCTTCCGCCACCAAACATATCACCGAAAATATCGCCAAATATGTCTGTAAAATCCATGCCACCGAAATCGAAGCCGCCAAATCCGCCGGCTCCACCTGCACCGCCGTCAAATGCTGCATGACCAAATTGGTCATACTTCTGGCGTTTTTCTGGGTCGCTAAGTACTGCATAGGCTTCTGACAGTTCCTTGAACTTCTCTTCTGCTTCCTTATCACCCGGATTTGCATCCGGATGATACTTCTTACCTAAGGCTCTATATGCTTTTTTGATTTCCGAGGCGTCAGCAGTTTTGCTTACCCCCAACACCTCATAATAATCTCTCTTTGTTTCAGCCATGATTTGTTTGCCTTCCTATTGATTTAATCACAAGGAGTTTAGATCTCTTTGTAGTCACCATCCACAACATCATCACCATTGAAGCCTTCCGGTGCCGGACCTGCTTCCGGTGCTGGTCCACCTTGTGCTCCTTGTTGTTGTGCAGCAATATTTTCATACATTTTTGTAAATACACCTTGTGCATCTGTCATAAGCTTTTCTTTTGCAGCCTTGATTTCTTCCACATCAGCATCTGTCATTGATTCTGGTGTAGATTTTGCAAGAATGTCTTTCAAAGCCTGGATGTCAGCTTCTACAGTTGCTTTTTCATTAGCATCTACTTTGTCAGCAACATCTGCCAAAGCTTTTTCTGTTTGGAATACAATAGAATCAGCTTCATTTCTTGCATCAATAGCTTCTTTACGTTTCTTATCCTGTGCTTCGAATTCTGCTGCTTCTTTCACTGCTCTTTCGATATCTGCATCTGACATGTTTGAACCAGCTGTAATTGTAATGTGTTGTTCTTTTCCTGTTCCCAAATCTTTTGCAGATACATTTACAATACCGTTTGCATCGATATCAAATGTAACTTCGATTTGTGGAATTCCACGTGGAGCTGGTGCAATACCATCAAGTCTGAACTGACCTAATGTTTTGTTATCTTTCGCAAACTGTCTTTCACCTTGTACAACGTGAATATCTACTGCTGATTGATTATCTGCTGCTGTAGAGAAGATTTGACTCTTCTTTGCAGGGATTGTTGTATTTCTTTCAATCAATCTTGTTGCAACTCCACCCATTGTTTCAATAGAAAGAGAAAGTGGTGTAACATCAAGTAATAAGATGTCGCCTGCGCCTGCATCTCCTGCTAATTTACCACCTTGAACAGATGCTCCTAAAGCAACACATTCATCTGGGTTTAATGTTTTACTTGGTTCCTTACCTGTTAATTGTTTTACCTTGTCTTGTACTGCCGGGATACGTGTTGAACCACCAACCAATAATACCTGACCAAGTTCTGAAGCAGAAAGTCCTGCATCTGAAAGTGCTCTTTTAACAGGTTCTGCTGTTCTTTCTACCAAATCATTTGTCAATTCATCAAATTTTGCTCTTGTAAGGTTCATATCTAAGTGAAGTGGACCTGAAGCATTCATGCTGATGAATGGAAGGTTAATGTTTGTTGTTGTAGCAGTTGATAATTCTTTTTTCGCTTTTTCTGCTGCTTCTTTTACTCTCTGAAGAGCCATCTTATCAGCAGATAAATCTACACCGTTAGCCGCTTTAAAATCAGCTACGATATAGTCAACGATTTTTTGGTCAAAGTCATCTCCACCAAGTCTGTTATCACCTGCTGTAGATAATACTTCGATAACGCCATCACCGATTTCGATAATAGATACGTCGAATGTACCGCCACCTAAGTCGTATACCATGATTTTTTGTTCTTTTTCGTTGTCAAGACCGTAAGCAAGAGCTGCTGCTGTTGGTTCGTTGATGATACGTTTTACATCAAGACCTGCAATTTTACCAGCATCCTTTGTAGCCTGACGTTGTGCATCGTTAAAGTAAGCTGGTACTGTGATAACAGCCTCTGTTACTTTTTCTCCAAGATATCCTTCTGCGTCTGCTTTCAGTTTCTGAAGAATCATTGCAGAAATTTCTTGTGGAGAATACTTTTTGTCGTCGATAGCTACCTTGTAGTCTCTACCCATTTCTCTCTTAATAGAAGAAATAGTTTTGTCAGCATTTGTTACTGCCTGACGTTTTGCAGGTTCACCTACTAAACGTTCCCCTGTTTTTGTAAATGCTACTACAGATGGAGTTGTTCTAGCGCCTTCTGTGTTCGCGATAACTGTTGGCTGTCCACCTTCCATAACGGCTACACAGCTGTTTGTTGTTCCTAAGTCAATACCAATAATTTTTCCCATTTTTCTTTCTCCTTCTATACTCTTATTTTTATTTTTTAAGGAAGTTCTTCTCGCTAAGCTCAGCTGCATCCTTTGGATTTGCTTCACTAATCTCCAAGAACGACCTCGCACTAACCTTATCCTGCGCTTTGCTTGGATTCGCTAAGTTGCTTTCGGTCAATTCGCCACTTTTACCATGCTATATCTCACTACGGAGTCACGGTATGTGTATCCTTTTTGAAATTCTTCGACAATGATGTTTTCACCAACTGTTTCATCTTCCACATGCATCACTGCATTATGGAGGTCTGGATTAAATTCCTGACCAACCGCCTCAATCGGTTTCACGCCTACGCCTTCCAGCATTGTCATGAGTTGCTTATATACCATTTCCATTCCTGTCACAAAAGCATCTTCCTTATTTCCTTCTGCAACGGTAGTGAAACCTCTTTCAAAGTTATCTACAACCGGCAGTAATTTCTCGATGATGTCTTTTGCTCCAATTTCGTACATTGCAGATTTCTCTTTCTCTGTACGTTTACGGAAATTATCGAACTCAGCCATCTGTCTTAACAGTTTGTCTGAGAGTTCTTCGATTTTCTCATCCCTTGGATCTTTTTTCTTCTTAAATAATTTTGATTTCTCTTTGGTTGGTTCTTCCGTTTCTGCTTCGGCG
>JAXJXL010000181.1:0-10465 GCA_036307525.1 Faecalimonas sp. | reverse complement strand
GGGCGTTGGGGGAATTTCTTTAATCGAGAAGCATTTGGAGATTATACAGACAATTTGTTCGCAATGCAGCTTCCGGTTGATGCAGTTAGAAGCTCTGACATTACCGAAAAGATGATGGAGCATATGGATGTGATTGACGGCATACGCTATATACAAGTACATCCTACCTTTTTCTATGAATCATTATGGAATGTCTGCGTGTTGGCGATTATGCTCTGGTGGGTAAAACGTAAGCAGTTTGATGGTCAGGTATTTCTGATTTATCTGTTTGGATATGGAGTTGGAAGATTTTGGATTGAAGGGCTTCGAACTGATTCATTGATGCTTTTTGGTAGCGGTCTAAGGGTGTCGCAGGCGTTGGCATTAGTGATGGCAATTGGTGCAATTGTGATTAATTTTATAATGTTGAAAAAAAATAAAAAAAGTTGTTGACAAACCATATGCGCATGGGTATAATACATATTGTTCGGTTGAGAAATCGACAATATGCACGAGTGGCTCAGTGGTGGAGTATCGCCTTGCCAAGGCGAGGGTCGCGGGTTCGAATCCCGTCTCGTGCTCTATCTTAAAGCCATAGACATACAGAGCGTCTATGGTTTTTTTGTTACATAAAAGGAAACAAAAGAGGAGGAAATTTTTATGCGTATTTCAAAGAAAAACGTAATCAAGGCATTATCAACTATCGTAATTTTAGTAGTGATGATGTCGATGACAGTGTTCGCAGCAGAGGAGACTGCAGAATATGTACCGGCAGTATACGGTAAATTTTGGTCGTTGATACCACCATTGGTAGCTATTGCACTAGCCCTTATTACCAAGGAAGTGTATAGTTCCCTTATAGTAGGTATTGCGATTGGGGCGCTGCTTTATGCAGATTTTTCGCCGATAGGAGCACTTCGTCACGTATATAAGAATGGTATTATGGGTGTGTTGACAGATTCCTACAACATGGGTATTCTTCTGTTCTTGGTCATTCTTGGTGCAATTGTATGTTTGATGAACCGCGCGGGTGGTTCGGCAGCATTTGGAGAGTGGGCAAGTAAACGTGTTAAATCAAGAGCTGGTGCACAATTAGCCACAATTGTGCTTGGTGTATTGATTTTTATAGATGACTATTTTAATTGCTTAACGGTGGGGAGTGTTATGCGTCCGATAGCGGATAAGAATAAGATCTCTCGTGCCAAATTATCATATTTAATTGATGCAACTGCAGCACCTGTTTGTATCATTGCCCCGATTTCATCATGGGCAGCGGCTGTATCTAATAGTGTGGAGAATGTTACAGAAGTAGATATTAATGGATTTGAAGTGTTTATTAAAGCAATCCCGTACAACTTCTATGCATTGCTTACTATCTTAATGATGGTATTTTTAGTTGTTTCAAAGAGAGAATACGGTCCAATGAAAGTGCATGAAATGAATGCATTAAAAGGTGACATTTTTACAACTCCAGATCGTCCGTATGGAGATGCAAAAGAAGAAGAAAAGGAATATAAGGGTAAGGTAAGTGATTTGGTACTTCCAATTGTTTCTTTAATTGTTTGCTGTGTGATTGGAATGATTTATACCGGTGGATTTTTCCGTGGAGTTCCGTTTGTTGATGCATTTTCCGGATGTTCTGCAGATGTGGGGCTTGCACTTGGCAGTGGTGCCGCTCTGATTATAACGATTGTTTGGTATCTGGTTCGTCGAGTATTAAAATTCAAGGATTGTATGGAGTGTATTCCGGAAGGATTCAAAGCCATGGTTCCGGCAATTATGATTTTGATTTGCGCATGGACTTTGAACACCATGACACAAAGTCTCGGTTCAACAGAGTTTGTTGATGCTACAGTGAGCGGTTTTGCAGACGGCATGATGAGTTTCTTACCTGCAATTGTATTTGCAATCGGATGTTTTATTGCATTTTCAACTGGAACCTCATGGGGAACATTCGGTATCTTAATTCCGATTGTAATCGCAGTATTTGGTAAATCAAATCCGGAACTTATGATTATCGGTATCTCGGC
The DNA here is from genome assembly GCA_036307525.1 of Faecalimonas sp. Taxonomy (GTDB): domain Bacteria; phylum Bacillota; class Clostridia; order Lachnospirales; family Lachnospiraceae; genus Faecalimonas. Next base: position 8,456 of record JAXJXL010000181.1, on the reverse strand, counting down.
TTGTATGGCTGGTGCAGTTTGTGGAGACCACTGTTCTCCAATTTCAGACACAACGATTATGGCATCTGCGGGTGCTCAGTGTAATCATGTAAACCATGTGTCTACGCAGCTTCCATATGCGATTACAGTAGCGGCTGTATCCTTTGTAACATATATTGTTGCAGGTTTTGTGAAGAGTGCATGGATTGCATTACCAATCGGTATTGTAATGATGCTTGCAGTATTGCTAGTATTAGGGAAAAGAAAAGACAAAGAGTAAAGACATTATTTCTAATGGGCTACGGTGAGCGTAGCCCGTTTTGTTTCGGGAAATAGCGACTATTTTTCTTTATTCTTGGGGAAAATAATGGTATACTACGAGAAGGGCAGATGAAAATGTGCAAGCAGCTAGACATTATGCTTGCATAAATGTCTAAGTGCTTGTGCATTTGAGGAGCGAAGCGACCGAGGAAAACCGAAGGTTTTTCGAGGTGCTGCACTTCTTAAATAAAAATAGGAGAACATGAATTATGAATTTTAATGAATTGCCAACTTATGAATTGATTCAACAACAGGAATTAAAGGATTTGAAATCAGAAGGCTATTACTTACGACACAAAAAGAGTGGTGCCAGAATTCTTTTAATGAAAAATGATGATGATAATAAAGTGTTTTCAGTGGGATTTCGTACACCGCCGGAGGACAGTACGGGGCTTCCACATATTTTGGAGCATTCTGTGCTTTGTGGTTCAAAGAATTTCCCAATCAAAGACCCATTTGTAGAATTGGTGAAAGGCTCGCTTAACACATTTTTAAATGCGATGACATTTCCGGATAAGACGGTTTACCCGGTTGCAAGCTGCAATGATAAGGATTTCCAGAATCTAATGCATGTGTATATGGACGCGGTTTTTTATCCGAATATCCATGAGAAGAATGAGATTTTCAGACAAGAAGGATGGAGTTATAATTTAGAATCCGCGGATCATACATTGACCTATAACGGTGTTGTGTACAATGAGATGAAGGGGGCATATTCATCACCAGAAAGTGTCCTTGACAGAGTGGTGCTTCATACCCTTTTTCCGGATACCTGTTATGCCAATGATTCCGGTGGGGACCCGGATGTGATTCCGAACCTAACCTATGAGCAGTTTACTGCCTTTCATAAAAAGTATTACCACCCATCAAACAGTTATATTTATCTCTACGGTGATATGGACTTTGTGGAAAAGTTGGAGTGGTTAGATAAGGCATATTTATCTCTGTTTGATGCACAGGACATTGAATCTGAAATTCAATTCCAGAAGCCGTTTGATGCAGTAAAGGAGATTGAGGAAACCTACTCCATCACCAGTGGGGAACCAGAGGAAGATAATACTTACCTCTCTTATAACAAGGTAATCGGAACAGCACTTGATGAAAAACTTTATCTTGCATTTGAGGTACTCGATTATGCGCTTCTTTCTGCACCAGGTGCACCGCTTAAGAAGGCACTTGTGGATGCGGGAATCGGGAAAGATATTATGGGTGCTTATGAAAGCTGCATTTATCAACCGATGTTCTCGGTTGTGGCAAAGAATGCAAATGTAGAGCAAAAGGAAGCATTTGTAAATGTAATTGAAAGTACATTAAGGGATATTGTGGAAAATGGTATTGACCAGAAATCTTTGGAGGCAGGTATTCATTACAATGAATTCCGTTATCGTGAAGCGGATTTTGGAAGCTATCCAAAGGGACTCATGTACAATCTGCAGATTTTCGACAGTTGGTTATATGATGATGAGAAACCATTTATTCACCTGTCTGCTATTAAGACCTATGATTTCTTGAAGTCGCAGATTGCCACAGGATATTTTGAAAATTTAATCCAAACATATATTCTTGATAATAAACATGGTGCAGTGGTTGTGGTAAAACCGGAGCGTGGACGTACAGCGAGAATGGACAAGGAATTAGAAGAAAAGCTGGCTGCTTACAAAGCAAGTTTAAGTGAGGCAGAAGTAGAAGCACTTGTAAATGCGACAAAGCAACTTGTGGACTATCAAGAGGAAGAAGAAAAACCGGAAGATATGGAAAAGATTCCTGTTTTGGAACGAAGTGATATCAGCCGTGAAATTGCACCAATTCAGAATGAAGAATTGGATATGGATGGAACGAAGGTAGTTCTTCATGAGATTGATACCAACGGAATCGGATATGTAGATTTAATATTTGATTTGTCAGGTGTTTCTGCAGAAGAACTTCCGTATGTAGGGATTTTACAGGCTGTGCTTGGTATTATCGATACAGAAAATTACGAGTATGGCGAGCTGTTTAATGAAATCAATATGCATACCGGTGGAATCAGCACGTCTATTGAGGTGTACCCGGATGTGACCCGTGTAAAAGAAAAAGAATTTAAAGCTACATTTGAGGTGAAAGCAAAAGCTTTATATTCAAAGATGCCGATTGCCTTTGCGATGATGCAAGAAATCATGACGAAGTCAAAGCTTGATGATGAAAAACGGCTGAAAGAAATTCTTGCAATGACTATATCAAGACTTCAGATGAGATTCCAGTCAGCAGGTCATCAGACCGCAGCGGCAAGAGCTTTGTCCTATGCATCACCAATTTCAAAGTTTAAGGAATTGACAGGTGGAATTGATTTCTATGCAGTGGTAAAACGCATAGAAGAAAACTTTGAAGAAGAAAAAAACACATTGGTTTCAAAACTTGAAAAATTGGTAAAAAAATTATTCCGCGCAGATAATATGATGATAAGCTACACAGCCGAAAGAGTTGGTTTAGAAGGATTTGCACAGGAAATTGCATCAGTTAAGACAAGTTTATTTACGGACAAGGTAGAGGATACACCATGTGTCATTCATTGTGAAAAACAAAATGAGGGCTTCAAAACATCTTCTAAGGTGCAGTATGTAGCTCGTGTGGGTAACTTTGTTGATGCCGGCTACGAGTATACAGGCGCCTTCCAGATATTGAAAGTAATCTTGGGATATGAATACTTGTGGCAGAATGTACGTGTCAAGGGTGGTGCATATGGATGTATCAGTAATTTTAACCGACTTGGAGAAGCGTACTTTTCATCCTACCGTGATCCGAATTTGGAAAAGACCAATGCGGTCTATGAAGGTGTGGTGGATTATTTGCGAAACTTCAAGGTGAGTGAACGTGATATGACGAAGTATATTATCGGAACCATGAGCAACCTCGACCAGCCAATGACACCGGTGGCGAAGGGTGACCGTTCCATGACTCTTTACATGAATTGTGTGAATGAGGAAATGATTCGTGAAGAAAGAAACCAGATTCTGGATGCGAAGGAAGAGGATATCCGTGCGCTTGCAGACGTAGTTGCAGCAGCGCTTGTATGTAACCAGCTCTGTGTAATTGGTGGGGAAGATAAAATCGAAGAACAAAAAGATTTATTTATGGAAATAAAAAATCTCTTTTAGCATGTTGTTACATGCTTGATTAAAGAGGAGGATAGAAACGAATGAAAATGGATTACAAATCAGGATTTGTAACATTAATCGGAAGGCCGAATGTGGGGAAATCTACTTTGATGAATTGTCTGATCGGTCAGAAGATTGCCATAACATCCAACAAACCACAGACTACAAGAAACCGCATTCAGACGGTACTTACAACTGAGGAAGGCCAGATTGTGTTTGTGGATACACCGGGGATTCACAAGGCAAAAAATAAGCTGGGAGAATACATGGTGAATGTGGCGGAGCGCACGTTAAATGAAGTAGATGTGGTACTTTGGCTGGTGGAGCCGACCACATTTATCGGAGCTGGAGAAAAGCATATCGCAGAGCAGCTTAGCAAGGTGAAAACACCTGTTATTTTGGTAATCAATAAAGTCGACATGGTAAAGAAAGAAGAGATTCTTACCTTTATTGATGCCTATCGTAAGATCTACGATTTTGCTGAGATTGTACCCGTGTCTGCGAGAAACGGTGACAATACAGATGAGTTAATAAAAGTAATTCTGAAATATTTGCCGTACGGTCCACAGTTTTATGACGAGGATACCATTACGGACCAACCGGAACGACAGATTGTGTCAGAACTCATTCGTGAGAAGGCTCTGCATTGTCTGAATGATGAGATTCCGCATGGTATCGCAGTTGCAATCGATAGTATGAAGTATCGCAGAAAGATTGTTGATATTGATGCCACCATCATTTGCGAACGTGATTCGCATAAGGGAATCATCATCGGAAAGCAAGGGGCTATGTTGAAGAAAATCGGAAGCACAGCGCGTTTTGAAATTGAGAGAATGCTGGAGTGCAAGGTCAACCTGCAACTTTGGGTGAAGGTGAAGAAGGATTGGCGAGACAGCGATTTCTTAATTAAAAACTTCGGGTATACGAAGGAAGACTTATAAGAATATCTGTCAAGGGTTTTTCAAAAAAAAGAACTGGCAGATAGTTTCAGTATGATTTTTGTCGGAGTGGAAATTCTAAAACTTATACAAGGGAGGGTTTTCACATGGAAGATAAAAATTTATGGACAACTTTTGAAAAGACAGGAAGCGTTGTGGATTATTTGAATTACAAGGGAATCCACATGGAATCTGAGAAGCAGGAAATAGGAGAGAGAGCAGTTGAATCAGTCGATAACCGTGACAGGGATGGTGCTGTCCGCGACACCTATTGGTGAAAATGATAAGCGAGTCGTGATATTGACGAAAGAAAAGGGAAAGATATCTGCATTTGCAAAGGGTGCCAGACGGCAGAACAGTCCGCTGATGGGCGTGACCAATCCCTTTGCATTTGGCGAGTTTGAATTGTATGAGGGCAGAACGTCATATAATATCATGCAAGCGAATATTTCCAATTATTTTATGGAGCTTAGCACCGATTTCGAGGGTGCGTATTACGGCTTTTATTTTATGGAGATTGCGGACTATTTCACAAAAGAATACAACGATGCGAGAGAAATGCTAAAACTTCTTTATCAGTCTATGCGGGCGCTTGCATCGGGGAAGATTAACAGAGAATTGGTGCGCTACATATATGAGTTAAAAACGCTTGTGATTAACGGGGAAGCACCGGAAGTGTTTCGGTGTGCCAATTGTGGTGTGAGTGATAGGGGTATGGTGTTCAGCAGTCAGAACCATGGTTTGATTTGTTCAGAGTGCGAGGGAATTGCACCGGATGGTCTCCCGCTTAGCCCGGCAACGATTTATACGCTACAGTATATTGTCTCGTCGTCAATAGAGAAACTGTATACATTTACAGTTTCAGAAGAAGTTTTGGTAGAACTGGGGAAGATAATAAAGCAATATATAGGCACGCATATGGATAAAACCTTTAAGTCTTTGGAAATATTGGAAATGTGCTTGAAATAAAGTACCGATAACGATATAATGTAATGAATTAAGTAAACTTAAATATGAGAGGAATGCGAATTATGGAAAAAACAATGGATAAAATTGTAGCACTTGCCAAATCAAGAGGTTTTGTATATCCAGGCTCTGAAATTTACGGAGGCCTTGCAAATACATGGGATTACGGAAACCTTGGCGTTGAGTTAAAGAATAATGTAAAAAGAGCATGGTGGCAAAAATTCATACAGGAGAACCCATATAATGTTGGTGTGGACTGTGCCATCTTAATGAACCCACAGACATGGGTGGCTTCTGGTCACTTAGGTGGATTCAGTGACCCACTTATGGACTGTAAAGAATGTAAAGAAAGATTCCGTGCAGATAAAATCATCGAAGATTTCGCTGCAGAAAATGGAATTGAATTGACAGAAAGCGTTGATGCTTGGTCAAAGGAACAGATGGAAAGCTGGGTGGAAGAACATAATGTTCCATGTCCAACCTGTGGAAAGCATAACTTTACAGAGATTCGTCAGTTCAACCTGATGTTCAAAACATTCCAAGGTGTAACTGAGGATGCAAAGAATACAGTATACCTTCGTCCGGAAACAGCACAAGGTATTTTCGTAAACTTTAAAAATGTACAACGTACATCAAGAAAGAAAATCCCATTCGGTATCGGACAAATCGGTAAATCATTCCGTAATGAAATTACACCAGGTAACTTCACTTTCCGTACCAGAGAATTTGAACAGATGGAATTGGAATTCTTCTGTGCACCTGATACAGACCTTGAATGGTTTGCATATTGGAAAAACTTCTGTATCAATTGGTTACAGACATTAGGTATCAAAGAAGAAGAGATGCGCGTGAGAGACCACTCTCCGGAAGAACTTTCATTCTATAGTAAAGCAACCAGCGATATCGAGTTTTTATTCCCATTCGGTTGGGGCGAGCTTTGGGGTATTGCTGATAGAACAGACTATGACCTTACACAACATCAGGAAGTATCTAAACAGGATATGACTTATTTTGATGATGAAAAGAAAGAGAAATACATCCCATACGTGGTAGAACCATCACTTGGTGCAGACCGTGTGGTACTTGCATTTCTTTGTGCAGCATATGATGAGGAAGAATTGGAAGGCGGAGATGTGCGTACAGTACTTCATTTCCATCCAGCACTTGCACCGGTTAAGATTGGTGTACTTCCACTTTCTAAGAAGTTAAACGAAGGTGCAGAGAAAGTATTTGCAGAACTTTCTAAATACTACAACTGTGAATTCGATGACCGTGGAAACATTGGAAAACGTTACCGTCGTCAGGATGAAATCGGAACACCGTTCTGTATTACATACGACTTCGAATCAGAAGAAGACGGAGCCGTAACAGTTCGTGATCGTGACACAATGGAACAAGAAAGAATTAAAATTGAAGATTTGAAAGCATACTTTGAGAAGAAGTTTGAGTTTTAATCATTAGAAACATGACGGAGGCGTAGTGGATGTACTACGTCTCGTATGTTATATGAAAGGGGATAAAAATGGAAAGTAAAAACTTGTGGAACACATATTCAGAAAATCAATTACAAGAGTTGGAAAAAGTAAATGAAGACTATAAGGCATACCTTGACAATGGTAAGACAGAAAGAGAATGTATCCGTGAAGCTGTAAAGATGGCAAAAGAGCGTGGATACAAGGATTTAAATGATGTCATTGCAAATGGAGAGACCTTGAAAAAGGGTGACTGCGTATATGCTGTTTGCATGGAAAAGACAATCGCATTATTCCAAATCGGAGAAGAACCATTGGAAAATGGTATGAACATTTTGGGTGCGCACGTGGACTCACCACGTATCGACGTGAAGCAAAATCCATTATATGAAGCCGGCGAATTGGCATATCTCGATACACATTATTACGGTGGTGTGAAGAAATATCAATGGGTGACAATCCCGTTGGCGATTCACGGTGTAGTTGCGAAAAAAGACGGCTCTGTGGTTGAAATCGTAATCGGTGAAGATGAAAAGGACCCGGTACTTTGCATTACAGACCTTTTGATTCATTTGGCTTATGAACAATTAGAAGCAAAAGCCTCAAAGGTAATCGAGGGCGAGAAATTAGATTTATTAATCGGAAACATGCCTCTTGAGGGAGAAGAAAAAGAAGCAGTGAAGGCAAATGTGTTGAAGCTTCTGAAAGAAAAATACGATATCGAGGAAGAAGATTTCATATCTGCAGAATTGGAAATCGTTCCTGCTGGAAAGGCACGCGACTGTGGTTTGGATAGAAGCATGGTTATCGGCTATGGACAAGATGACAGAGTATGTGCATTTACTTCACTTTTGGCAATGCTTGAAGCAAAGGAATTAAAGAAAACAGCTTGTTGCTTATTAGTTGATAAAGAAGAAATCGGAAGTGTTGGTGCAACCGGTATGCAGTCTCGTTTCTTTGAGAATGTAGTTGCAGAGCTTCTTGGAGCAATGGGTATTGATTCAAACTTGAAGGTAAGAAGAACACTTGCAAATTCAAAAATGCTTTCTTCTGATGTAAGCGCAGCATTTGACCCAATGTTTGAAAGCGTATTTGAGAAGAAAAACACAGCATATTTTGGACATGGTATGGTATTTAATAAATACACAGGAAGCCGCGGAAAGAGTGGTTCCAACGATGCGAATGCAGAATACATTGCATATTTGAGACGCATCTTTGAAAGAGAAAATGTAAACTTCCAGACCGCAGAGCTTGGTCGCGTAGACATTGGCGGCGGTGGAACAATCGCATATATTCTTGCAAACTATGGCATGGATGTTATTGACAGCGGTGTTGCTGTGCTTTGTATGCATGCACCATGGGAAGTGACAAGCAAAGCCGATGTGTATGAGGCGTATAGAGGATATAAGGCGTTCTTAATTGGGGAATAAGAAATGGGAACAAAGAGCAAAAGCATGGTAGACGAGGATGTTTACCATGCCTTTTTTACTAAAATGTCTTAATTGTTAGCAAAATTAGGAAAATTTCTGTCAACCATTTTTGAAAATGTCCCAAAATAATTAAAACATTTGCCCTGGATTTTTCCGGGGCATTTTCTTTCATTAGCCGCTTGTTGATAAAGCATCATGTGCGAGAATCCTGTCAAG
>JAXJXL010000180.1:0-8488 GCA_036307525.1 Faecalimonas sp. | reverse complement strand
CTCATTTCTGGTAATTCGAATTGGTGATGAAGTTCTGCTCTCTACACCGGAAAGAAGGGTGTCATCGTTTGCAAATCCTTGAATTTGTTTGTCGAACGATTTTATTCCTAATTCAATTGATTCAGCCAGTTCTTTCGAGAAAATCTCACGTACGTTTGCAAGCGTATAAGCTCCCTTTATTTGCGGCTCTATCTCCCCCAATTTTTTAGAAGGTTGATTTTTACAATAATCACAAAAAAGTTGTACTGGTACTTTGCCATTTCCTATTTGAAAAGCCTTTTTTTCCAGGGCTCTTTGGAATTCCACACCGGCTAACGGGTGATCAGTTTCAAAATCTTCCGGAGTCACTGTAACAATTATGGCACTGTTTGCATTAAGGCCATCACGTGCATGATAACTCATACCATTTACCGCTAAGTGACCTTCCTCTGAGGAGGCATTTACTACATAACCGCCTGGACACATGCAGAAAGAATACACACCTCGCTTGTTTGGAAGATTTGCCGTTACCTTATATGATGCAACAGGTAACTTATACTGTGGATTCTTGCCATACTGAGAATCGTTAATCATTTGCTGCTTATGCTCTACACGTACACCCACGGCAAAAGGTTTTGCAACAATTGGTAATTGTTTCTCGTACAACAGCTGAAAGGTATCTCTTGCACTATGCCCGATTGCAAGCACCAAATGTTCTGTCTGATATTGCTCTTCTTTGTCATCTGATTTAATTGTAACAGAAACTACTTTCCCATTTTCTAATTGAAAATCTGTAAATTGACTATGGAAGTGTATTTCTCCTCCCCATGCCAATATGCGATTTCTCATATTGCGGACCACATCAATTAAAACATCAGTTCCAATATGTGGTTTGTTTGTATATAAAATGTCCTCCGGTGCACCGTTTTCAACAAAGATTTGCAATACCTTTTTATTACGGCCATGTGCATCCTTTACCAAAGTATTTAATTTACCGTCTGAAAATGTTCCGGCGCCGCCTTCTCCAAATTGAACATTGGATTGTTCGTTTAACCTGCCGGTGTTCCAGAAATTTTCGATATCGTTTACGCGCTCTTCTACTGAAGCGCCACGTTCAAACAAAATTGGTTTATAACCGTGCTCAGCAAGAAGATAAGCACAAAACATACCCGCAGGTCCACAGCCAACAATAACAGGTGGATGCATGAAGACTTCCGTTCCGGTTGTAGGAAAGACATACTTTGATTCATTTACAATTGTAATTTGATTATTCTTTTGTTTCTTTAAAACCTGTCCTTCATTACGAACCTTCACATCAACTGTGTATACATATTTTAATTCCGGTTTTTTGCGCGCATCAAGAGATTGTTTTTTTATCTGAAAGTCAATAATTTCTGTTTCTGAAATCCGTAATGTTTTTGCAATCTTTTGTATCAGGTCTTTTTTTGAATGGTCTGGATTTAATTTCAATTGCCCTATACGAATCATGTTCTGCTTCCTTTCGCTGCATTTTTACCGGCAATAAATCCGGTTGCCCATGCCCATTGCAGGTTGTAACCGCCACAAATGCCATCAATATCTAAAAGTTCCCCGACGATATAAAGGTCTGCCTCATTCAGAGATTCCATTGTCTTTGGATTGATTTCTGTGGTTTTTACACCGCCGGCGCAAACCTGCGCCTGCTCAAAATCGTTTGTTCCTTCAATCAAAACAGAAAAATGCTTACATAAAAACAGTAGTTTTTTCAGTTTTTCATTGGATAAGGTGTTTATAGATTCATTCAGTGGAATCTTTGCCTCTTTTAACAGCACACCGATTAACTTCTTGTGAAACATTCCTACAAGAAAATCCTCTGCCTTCTTGTCTCCGTGCAATGTTTTGCGTTCTTTGATAAACAAGAAAAGTTCCTCATCAGTCATATTTGGAAGGAAATCAATTTCTGCCGTCACCTTCTTTTTCTCATATAAACCTTTGGCGGCATAACGACTCACTTGAAATACCGGTATTCCTGATATTCCGTAATTGGTTAACTGCAGTTCACCGGTGTCTTCACTGATACACTTATCATTTACAAAAAGTGAAACCTTTGCCTGGGTTCGAACACCTGCAAGCTGTTTGAAATAAGCACCCTTTCCCTTTAATTGAACTAATGCAGGGACAACCGGAGATAAACTGTGACCAAATTGTTTTGATAAAGAGTATCCACTTCCGTCTGAACCTAATATACTGGCTGCTTTTCCGCCTGTAGCAAGTATAATAGAATCGGCTGGATAACTCCCTTTGTCGGTAGCAATTTGGAAGCCTTTAGCATTCCTATTTATTGCTGTTACATGATGTTCTAAACGAACCATAACATTCAGACGTTCTATTTCCATACGTAATACATCTAAAATGGTTGTAGCCTGGTCGGAAATTGGATAAATATATCCTTGTCTGTTTTTTAGAATCACACCTAATTCTTCAAAAAAAGCTACTGTTTCCTTATATCCAAATTGTTTTAAAACATCTGTTGTTATTGAAACATCATCACCGCGAAAGCACTCCTGTTTCATATATTCATTTGTCAGATTGCAACGTCCATTTCCCGTGGATAAAATTTTCTTACCTATTCGGTCTTTGTGATCCAAAATAGTGACCTTTGCACCTTCCCTTGCGGCAGAAATTGCTGCCATAATTCCGGAAGCGCCACCTCCGATGATAATTACATTTCTTTGTTTCATAAGTGTTCCCTTTTTATTCTGAAAGCTTCACAAGTCCCCTGCGGACAAGTTCTTCTAATGATCTTAATATACCTAATTTGGCATGTGCCCATGTAAGACCACCTTGAAAATATACGGCATATGGTGGTTTGATTGGACCGTCAGCACTCAGTTCTATGGAAGAACCTTGTACAAATGCACCTGCAGCCATAATAACGTCACTATCATATCCCGGCATAGCCCAAGGCTCCGGTGATACATAGCTGTCTACCGGTGCCGCAGCCTGAATCCCTTTGCAGAATGCAATGACACCTTCCGGTGAACCAAGGGTAACAGCCTGAATAATATCATGTCTGCTTTCGGTTCCGTTTGGAATGACCGGAAAACCAAGAGACTCGTAAATATTAGCCGCAAAAATAGCTCCTTTTAATGCTCCTGCAACCACAGTAGGGGAAAGGAAGAATCCCTGATAGAAGGATTGCATAACACCTAGGGATGCGCCCACTTCTTTTCCAAGTCCCGGTGAAGTTAAACGATAGGCACAATTTTCAATGCATTTTTCTGTTCCGGCGATATAGCCACCAATTGGAGCAAGTCCACCGCCTGGGTTTTTAATTAAAGAGCCAACAATCATATCTGCGCCTACATCACTTGGTTCAATGGTTTCCACAAATTCACCGTAGCAGTTGTCTACCATGCAAATCAAATCTGGTTTGATAGATTTGACAAAAGCAATCAGTTCGCCAATCTGTTTTACAGAAAAGCTTGGACGTGTCTGATACCCCTTGGAACGTTGAATAGTTACTAATTTGGTTTTATTATTAATAGCCTTTTTGATATTTTCGTAATCAAAGCTACCGTCTTCTAATAAATCTACCTGCTTATATGTGATACCATACTCAGCTAGAGAACCATTTGAAGGACGAATACCAATTACTTCTTCTAAGGTATCATATGGTTTTCCTACCGGCGATAAGAGTTCATCCCCCGGTCTTAAATTTGCACTTAAGGCCAATGAAAGCGCATGAGTTCCGCAGGTAATTTGTGGACGTACTAAGGCAGCCTCTGTATGAAAGGTTTTTGCGTAGACTTCTTCTAATACATCTCTCCCACGGTCACTATAGCCATAACCGCTTGCATAGTTAAAGCAGCTTTCGTTTACGCGGCATTCCTGCATGGCATGTACCACTTTTAATTGATTATATTCGGCTACGCGGTCAATTTCAGCAAAGCGTTCTAATAGAGTTTGTTCAATTTTCTCACCAAACGCTAATACTTCTTTTGAAATTCCTAATTTTTGATACATAATTGAATCCTTTCTTGAATGTGGTCTAACATCACATTTAATATTTTATCTTCGTCGTAATTGTGTTCATTCTTTGAAACCCAAATTACATCTCTTTCACGGCGAAACCAAGTAAGCTGACGCTTCGCAAAATGTCTGGTGTCACGCTTTAAAATATAAACAGCCTCTTCCAGTGTACAGTTTCCATTTAGGTAATCTAGGATTTCCTTGTATCCCAGTCCCTGCATAGAAACCATATCCTTTGTAAATCCTTTCTCTTTCAGGTTTTTCACCTCATCTACAAGTCCCTCTGCTAACATCTGATCAATGCGAAGGTTTATACGCTCATATAATTGTTCGCGTTCATCGTTTAATACAAAATAGCAAAAATCATATGGAGAAGACTTTGCACGTTCCTGTTCGTTATGCTCGGAAATCTTTTCGCCGGTTTGCTTGTGAAATTCCAAGGCGCGAATCACACGTTTTACATTGTTTGCATGAATTGCTTCTGCTGATTCAGGGTCCACCTTACGCAACATTTCATGAAGCGCATCGGCGCCTTTTTCTGCTGCCAGTTGTTCCAGTTCTTTGCGATACTCGGTATCTTCATCGTTTTCCGTGAAATCAATATCATAAAGCAAAGCTTGGATATAAAATCCGGTACCACCCACTACAATTGGAATCTTATTCTTTGCATAGATTTCTTCCAATGCTTTTTTTGCCATTTCCTGAAAACGAACTACATGGAATTCTTCATCCGGCTCTAGTTCATCGATTAGATAATGCTTGATGCCTTGCATTTCTTCTGGACGAATTTTGGCAGAACCAATATCCATATGCTTATATACCTGCATGGAATCTGCAGAAATAATTTCTCCATTTAAGGCTTTGGCAAGTCCAATGGATGCTTTTGTCTTTCCAACCGCAGTTGGTCCTGTCAAAATGATTAACGGTTTCTTCATAATACTCCTATACAATTCGTTTGAATTTTTTCTCTAATTCTTGTTTGGTCATGGCAATAATTGTCGGACGACCATGTGGACAATGATATGGATTGTCCAGTTTTAAAAGTTCTTTTATCAGTTCTTCTACTTCCTTATATGACAATCTGGAGTTTCCCTTCACAGCCGCCTTACACGACATAGATGCAACCTTTTCCGCAATCATGTCCGGTGCTATGGAAGATGAAATGCCTTCCACAAGGCTGTCTAACATTTCAATAAGCAATTCTTTCTTTGCAATGCCGAACAAATTATCCGGAATGGCTCTTACAGCGTAGGAATCACCGCCAAAGGCTTCAATTTCAAATCCTATATTTGCAAAGGTATCCATGTGTTCTTTTAGAATTTCTTCTTCCTGCATGGATAAGTTTAGGATAATCGGTGGGCTTAAATACTGAGATGTGAATTCTCTTGTCTTCATGCCATGCAATGTCTTTTCATATAACACGCGCTCATGGGCAGCATGCTGGTCAATGATATATAATTGGTCGTGAAATTCCACCAACCAATAGGTGTCAAAGAGCTGTCCGATGATTTTATGTTCTACAACAGATTCTTTTGACAGTAATTTTTCTTCGAATAAATTTAATTGTTCCGGTTTTTCCTGTACAGTTTCTTCTGTTTTACTTACATCTGGTTTAAGCTTGTTTTCCTGTACTTTGCGATAATTTGCCGCCTCACGAATCCGGTCAACCTGCTGCGTTTCACGATGCACCGCATAGATGTCTTTTACTTCAGCCTGAGATTGTTGATTGTGGTAAGAAGTCACTCTCTCCTGCATCTTTTTCATAAAGTAGTCCAGGTTACGTTCTTCTTTTACAGGTGTCACTAGTTTGGTTGCGTCTGTCGGTTTCACCGACTCTGATACAGGTGTCGCCACTGGTTTTGCTTCTGGCAATTCAACACGAGGAATCAGTTCCCGCTCACTCAGCGCATTTTTTACAGCCATATATACGAAATTATAGACATCCTGTTGTCTGCTGAAGCGAAGCTCCATCTTTGTCGGATGTACATTCACATCTAAATCATTTCCATCCATCACAAAATGTAATACAGTAAATGGATATTTATGCTGCATTGTAAAATCTTTATATGCATCCTCAATTGCTTTTGCAATGATGTTACTTTTTACATATCGTCCATTGATATAATAATTTTCATAGTTACGGTTTCCTCTTGAAATGAGAGGTTTACCAATGTAGCCGGTAACCTTTAATCCCGGAATTGCTTCGTCTACTTCCAACAGATTCTGTGTTACTTCTCGGCCAAATACCTGATAAATAACGTCTTTTAATCTTCCATTTCCCGAAGTATGTAATTTAGATTGCCCGTTGTTGATAAACTCAAAAGACACTTCCGGGTGAGATAAGGCAAGACGAATCATCAATTCATTCACATGACTTGCCTCTGTCATGGCTGTCTTAAGAAACTTTCTTCTGGCTGGTGTGTTGTAAAACATTTGGTGAATTAAAAATGTAGTACCATCCTTTGCACCTGCATCCTCGATTTTCTTTTCCTTGCCACCTTCTATCAGATAGCGTGTTCCAAGTACGCATTCCCTTGTTTTTGTAATTAATTCCACCTGTGAAATAGCTGCAATGCTAGACAATGCTTCACCACGGAACCCTAAAGATGCAACGGTGGATAAATCTTCTACTGTACGTATCTTGCTGGTAGAATGGCGAAGAAAAGCCAGTGGCACTTCTTCTCTTGGAATTCCACAGCCATTATCTGTGATACGAATAAAGGAAATGCCCCCTTCTTTAATTTCAACCGTTACAGCGCTTGCTCCTGCATCAATTGCATTTTCTACTAATTCTTTGACAATCGATGCAGGTCTTTCAATCACTTCACCCGCTGCTATTTTATCAATTGTGATTTGATCTAAAACTTGAATATTCGCCATAATACTCCTTTAATCTACCATCTGTTTTTTAGTTTGTTTTGTAAACGGAAAATGGTATTTAACGCATCCATCGGTGTCAGATTGCTGACATCAATTTGCTTTAATTCCTCTAAAACATCATCATCCTTCACAGTGTCAAATAATGACATCTGTGCTAAGTCTACTTCGTCATATCGTTTTGCTTTTTTAGATGTGTCAGAGCTTTGTACGGAAATGACGCGGATGCGATTGGTAATATCCACATCCACTAATTCATTTACAATCTCTTTGGCTCTTGTTATGACAGATTCCGGAACTCCTGCAAGCTTTGCAACCTGAATACCGTAACTCTTATCTGCACCGCCCTTTACAATCTTACGTAAGAATACGATGTCGTCTCCCTGTTCTTTCACGGCGATACAGTAATTGTTTACACTTTCGATTTTACCTTCCAATTCCGTCAACTCATGGTAATGGGTTGCAAATAAGGTCTTTGCACCAAGAATCTTCTTGTTGCTGATGTGTTCTACCATAGCCCATGCAATGCTCAAGCCATCAAAGGTACTGGTTCCACGTCCGATTTCATCCAAAATCAAAAGACTTTTATTCGTTGCGTTACGAAGAATGTTCGCAACCTCTGTCATCTCAACCATAAAGGTACTTTGTCCGGAAGCCAAATCATCGGAAGCGCCTACACGTGTAAAGATACGGTCCACGATACCGATATTCGCGCTTTCCGCAGGCACAAAGGAACCAATCTGTGCCAATAATACAATCAATGCCGTCTGACGCATGTAAGTAGATTTACCTGCCATGTTAGGACCGGTGATAATGGACACACGGTTTTTCTTATCATCCAGATAGGTGTCGTTTGCAATAAACATATCGTTTGGAATCATTTTTTCAACCACCGGATGACGACCGTTTTTAATGTCAATCACCCCTTTTTCATTGATGGCCGGTCTTACATAATTGTTGCGTTCAGCCACAAGTGCAAGGGAAGATAGCACGTCAATCTGTGCGATTGCTTTTGCCGTTTTTTGAACTCTCAGAATCTCAGCAGCAATGCGCTCTCTCACTTCACAGAACAATTCATATTCCAATGCATACAGCTTGTCCTCAGCTCCGAGAATCATATCTTCTAACTCCTTTAAACGTGGAATAATATAACGCTCTGCATTGGCCAGGGTCTGTTTTCTGGAATAGTAATCCGGCACCAACTCCTTATAAGAATTGGTTACCTCCAAATAATATCCAAATACTTTGTTGTATTTAATTTTCAGGTTTTTAATGCCTGTTTTTTCTCGCTCTTCAGCTTCTAACTCTGCTAACCATGTTTTCCCTTCTACTTTTGCATTGCGAAGCTGGTCAACCATCTCGTTATAACCTTCTTTAATGATACCGCCTTCTTTCATTGCAAGTGGCGGTTCTTCTTGAATGGAGCTACGAATCAACGCACAGAGTTCATCTAAGCTGTCTAGATTATCATATAACTCTTTTAATAATGGCGTTTCCATGTCGCCAAGGATACATTTGATGTGAGGCAGCATTTCCATAGAACTTCGAAATGCAATCATATCTCTAGGATTTGCTGACTGATATGTAACCTTACTGATTAAACGTTCCAAATCGTAAACCG
>JAXJXL010000179.1:0-1748 GCA_036307525.1 Faecalimonas sp. | reverse complement strand
TTACAACTCAAACCTTTCCTTAATCATAACTGCGACTTCTGACGGTTCCAAATTGGAATTATCAATCTTGATATAATTCTCAAACAATATTTCGCCATCCAGACTTTCTACACGATGTTTCTCATCTGCCCCAAGTAACGTTCTCCTTGAAAACTCCAAATTTCTCTTAGATGCCTTATGTTTCAATCTATTCTCCGTTTCGTTCCTCTGCAGACGAATCTCTTGTGGTGCAACCAGTTCCACATAATAAACCTCCGCTCCATGTTCTTCAAATAAAGTACTCACACAGTGAATGTAATCCCAATCGCTCTGCATATCGAAAGCCCACATATAAGTAAAAATCATTCCATAGTTCTCACTCTTTGCAAACTCTTCAAAGACTACCTCTCGCAGTCTCTTAACTATGTCCTTATCATAGTATCCAAAAATCTCAATTACAGGCTCTATTGCCATATGGTTATGAAATAATCTCAAGCCTGTTTGCTTCATAAGTTCTTGTCCAACAGTCATTTTAC
This sequence comes from Faecalimonas sp., assembly GCA_036307525.1. GTDB lineage: Bacteria > Bacillota > Clostridia > Lachnospirales > Lachnospiraceae > Faecalimonas. The sequence goes on along the minus strand of JAXJXL010000179.1, from coordinate 1,233 downwards.
CAACTGCCGCATTTCCAATTATTATTACTAATTTCATAATGTATTCCACCCTTATAAATTAATCTAATATCTCTTCTCCAAACATGCTAACACGAGTCCTGGTTCTACTTCTTTTCGCATGCCGGTTTCTTTAAAACCTACTCTCTCATAACACTTTCTATTTTTTACCAAATCTTCAGGGAAATCAACATAAAATACATTTATGTCCGAAAATTCTTTTTCACATAGCAAAATTGCTGTCTGCGCTATTCTATTACATTGTCGCTCTGGCTTAATGTAAACACGTTGCAAATAACATTCACCCTTTTTCAGTTCATCCAAAAAAGGAACTCTGCCCATACACTTATATGAAATTCCACCAACGATTTCCCCATCTTCCAGTATTGTAAAGTAACGAAAGAACGGTGTATTTAAACGTTTCAGAATATCTTCAGGTCCACGCAAGAACGGATTTCCCTCATCATGATATCTCTCATATAATGGCTCAAAGGCCTGCTTTTGTATTGCACATAGTATCTCTGCATCTTGCTCTATTGTTGGTCTAATTGTTATCATAATTCCTTCCCCCATTCCAGTCTCCAAAGAAATCAAAAATCGCACCAAACATTTTTATATGTCTAGAGCGATTATTCTATGAGATACTTATCAAAAACAAATCCTTTATTTACATTCTCATTTATGCACAGACATATAAGACCTATCAGCTTATAACTGTGCATTCATTACATCAGTTATAAGCGAATACGCCAATCATTCATGTATGTGACATAATTATAATGTAAATTACGATTCATTTGCTTTCTCCTTGCTTTAAATTTTTTATAATCCTATCACTGCTGGTACGGTTTGTCAACACTAATTTTGCTCTAGTAAATACCCAAATATATGCATACTCAATTTCATCACATCGTGCCTTAACAGATTATTTTTCACTGTAACATAATCACCGCTAATTAACCTATCCACCAAGGTCTCCATCTCTGCTCTGTCTAACTCCACCGGATCTTTTTGTTCTAAGGACTCATATCTGGTGGCCATATCTGCATCAATTTCTCCATCGTTTGCAATCACAACGTCAATCTTTCTCTTTCCGAGATATTGATTTAATAGTTTGACATGGTCAGATACTTTAAAGCCTTCTGTCTCCCCTGGCTGTGTCACCATATTGCAGACGTACATGATTTTGCCCTTGCTGCGGTCAATCGCATTTACAATCTCATCGCAAATGAGATT
>JAXJXL010000178.1:0-11303 GCA_036307525.1 Faecalimonas sp. | reverse complement strand
TCTGATGAATTAATTGTGGGTGTATTGCAAAATAAAGCAAAAACGCCGTTGTTTTCTGTCGAAGAACGTGTTACAATATTATCCGAAGTCACAAAAAATCTAAAAAACGTGAAAATTGTTCCATTTGAAGGATTACTAATTGATTTTGCAAAACAAATGGATGCAAAGGTAATTGTAAGAGGCTTACGTGCAATTACTGATTTTGAATACGAATTACAGATGTCGCAGACGAACCGCAAACTGAATGCTGATGTAGAAACATTATTTTTAACCACTAGTCTTGATTATTCGTACCTTAGTTCTACCACAGTGAAAGAGGTCGCAAGTTTTGGCGGCGATATTACACAGTTTGTACCGGAATTTGTGGCGGAAAAAGTAACAGAAAAGATAAAAGAGAGAAGGAGCAAATAAAATGAGTAGCCGTATCGAACAAATTATTGAAGAAATCGAAGAATACATTGATAGTTGTAAATTCCAACCATTGTCAACAACTAAAATCATTGTGAACAAGGATCAGATGGATGAATTATTACGTGAATTACGTATGAAGACTCCGGATGAGATCAAACGTTATCAAAAAATCATTGCTAACAAAGATGCAATTATTGCTGATGCTCAGGCCAAGGCAGAAAGCATGATTCAAGAAGCTCAGATTACAACAAAAGAATTAGTAAGTGAGCATGAAATTATGCAACGCGCTTATGCACAGGCTAATGATATTGTATTGGCAGCTACAGAACAAGCACAACAAATCTTAGACAATGCTACAAACGATGCAAACGATATCCGTATCGGTGCCATGCAGTACACAAATGATTTGATGGCAACTGCAGAAGGCATTATCGGACATACATTAGACAGTTATACGACAAAATACGATGGGTTAGTTAATTCACTTCGTGAATGCTATGAAATTGTTCGTTCTAACCGCGCAGAATTAGAGATTCCAGAAAAATCAGAACGTGGTATGGAAGCAGAATTCGGTATTGATGTTCTTGCAGAATAAGTGTCTTAACAAGCAAAATTAACATATAGAAATGCAAACAGGCTGGTTACCAATGCGGTAATCAGCTTTTGTGTTATGTATGGCAATATACGCAGTTCTGTGTTTTGTAGCATGGAATTTGTCTGAGCTACAGCACATAATCCTCCAAAGGAAGTCAAGCCCAAAACGAATGGGTAAACAATGGTAAAATTTGATGATAATTTCATAATCAATGGAATTCCATTTGAAATTTCTAATAAAGGCATCAAAAATGTAATCGGTAGCTTTTCGCCTAGTGCAAATAAAATGGAGAAAAGAATCATATATCCCCCCACTTTTGTAATTGTTTCAAAACCATTCATGATTGCATCATCAAACATCTGAAAGTTAAAACAGATATCATTTTGCGTTTGCAATGAACGGACAGATGTTGAGGTAATATGATAAAACCTACGAAAAAAAAGACTACATATAACAGGCGACAAGAATAGGATAAGCAGGGTGACTAAAAGCAACTCTTTATCTTTGAAGGTCTGCATGACAATATAACTGATGACAAACATAGGGCTTGTATTGTTGCAAAAAGAAAGTAAATATTGTCCTTCCTTTCTAGTGATTCGTCTGGAAGTGAGCAAATCCGCAACAACCTTTGCCCCCATTGGATAACCACACAGAAAGCCAATCAAAGCAGCATAACAGGCATCATTAGATACGTGAAAAAGTTTCTGTATAAAAGGACGTATTGCTCGTGATATGTAAAACACACAATTGGTTCGAATTAATATATTAGACACAATCATAAAAGGGAGCAGTGTTGGTAGAAGAGTGTGGAACCATAATAAAAGTCCGTTTGATGCGCCAAGGAAGGTTTCCATTGGGAAACATAGCATAACAATAAGAAAACTAATCATAAGAAGTATATAAGAATATTGTTTTAACAGTTTCATAGCAGCTACCGAATTGTTTTTTTACATTTTATGAGAAATTGGCCTGTTTATGCGCATATAGTGAAAGAAAAAAGGTTTTTGATATGCTTAAAAAAATATATAAATATCTATTATTCATTGTCGTAAGTACTTTTTTAATTTCACTTTTGACAGGAAAACTTGTAGAGGATAGTAGAAAAACCAGATTGCAAGAGGGTGTTTTAACATCTGCACTGTATCGTGAACAGTATATTGGTGAAGAAGTTGTTTCATTTTTACAGACAGTTTCAAAACCAGGGAAATATGTTGGATTATATTTGTTGGAGAGCAAGTTCGGTTATCAAGATTTAAAAAAGCCACTGAAAGAAGACATCTTTAACAAACTAGAAAAAGAATGGAAAAAAGAAGAAAACTACAGTGAATTCATAAAAACTACAGAGGTTATCTGGAATGATGTGAAATATTTTCCCGTACCGGAGTTCACAGCAGACAAAAGTATGACGGTGTCCTATGCCAATTCATGGATGTCCGAACGAACTTATGGCGGTGAAAGGGGGCACGAAGGAACGGATATCATGGCAAGTAAGAATGAAAGAGGTTTATATCCGGTTATTAGTATGACGGATGGTGTTGTGAGTAAAAAAGGGTGGCTTGATAAAGGTGGTTATCGGATTGGGATTCAGGCTCCAAACGGCGCATATTTTTACTATGCCCATCTGGAATCTTATGCAAACTTAAATGTAGGTGATGAAGTAAGAGCCGGAGATATCTTAGGTTTTATGGGAGATAGTGGATATGGACCGGAAGGAACCACAGGAAAATTTGCTGTCCATCTACATCTTGGAATTTATATTTATCCGGATGGAAAAGAAATGAGTATTAATCCATATTGGGTGCTAAGATATATTGAAAATCGCAAGGTAAAATGTTATACTTAAAGATAATGCTGATATGGAGGAAAACAATGAATTTACCAGTTGCATTTGTGGAAAAGATGAAGGTTCTTCTTGGTGAAGAATTTGATCAATATATAAAATGTTATGAAGAAAACAGACTCTATGGTCTTCGCGTGAATACGAAGAAAATCAGTGTGGAAGAGTTTGAAAAAATTTGTCCCTTTGATATCACTCCAATTCCATGGATTGAGAACGGATTCTACTATGATGGGGAAACGGTGCAAGCTTCCAAGCATCCCTATTATTTTGCAGGCTTATACTATCTGCAAGAACCAAGTGCAATGACACCTGCAAATAGACTTCCTATTGAACCAGGTGACAAGGTGCTTGATGTATGTGCTGCGCCTGGGGGTAAGGCAACTGAGCTTGGCGCGAAATTAAATGGTACGGGTGTACTAATGGCCAATGATATCAGCAATTCCAGAGCCAAAGGACTTCTGAAAAATATTGAAGTATTTGGAATTGGGAATGTATTGGTACTCAGCGAAGAACCGGGAAAATTAGAAAACTATTTCCCTGAATATTTTGACAAAATCCTGATAGATGCGCCGTGCTCCGGTGAAGGGATGTTCCGCAAAGATAAAAAAATGGTGAAAGCTTGGGAAGAACATGGCCCTGAGTTTTTTGCGAAAATACAAAGAAGTATCATTACGCAGGCTGCAAGGATGTTGAAACCAGGTGGTATGATTTTATACTCAACCTGCACATTTGACCCAGAGGAGAATGAAGGAACCATTGAATATTTATTGGAGCAGTATCCGGAGTTTGTAATCAAAGAGATTGTGCCATATGAAGGGTTTGCCAAAGGGAAACCAGAGGTAACGATTTCAAAGGACAGCAGCTTTTCAAAGACTGTTCGCATATGGCCACATAGGATGCATGGGGAAGGACATTATCTTGCTCTTTTACAAAAAGGAGAGTCAAAAGAAACCACGAATGTCCGTCCTTCAAAAGAACGTGCAAAGAAGGTTCCGGAAGAAATTTTAGAGTTTTTCTCAGATATTGACTGGGAAATGGATTGGAACCGTTTAGAAATATACAGTGAAAAGGTATATTATATGCCGGAAGGTGTACCGAATGTGAAAGGAATTCGTTTTCTTCGCACCGGTTTGTATTTGGGAGATTTAAAGAAGAATCGTTTTGAACCTAGTCAGTCACTGGCTATGTGTTTAAAAAAGGAAGAATACAAACGTTGTGTTAGCATGAAGGCTGAGGATGAACGTATTTTAAAATATCTGAAGGGCGAAACCATTGATGTAGACGATTTGGTTTCACCAAAAGATAAGGGCTGGTTCCTTGTCTTGGTGGATGGTTATCCACTTGGATGGGGGAAACTTACAAATGGTTCCTTGAAGAACAAATATTTACCAGGATGGAGATGGATGTCGTAATGATACGTTTAGACAAATATCTGGCAGATATGAGTGTCGGAACCAGAACGGAAGTAAAGAAATTAATTCGTCAGGGAAAAGTAGCGGTTGATGGGCTAATAGTAAAAAATCCTGATGTAAAAATTGATATTGATACTCAAAGTGTGACTTGCAATGGAATTGCAGTAACATATGAGACTTATGAATATTATATGTTAAACAAACCGGCCGGAATAATTTCGGCGACTTCTGATAGTAAAGAAAAAACCGTTTTGGATTTGATTGATAGCAAGAAACGTAAGGACTTGTTTCCTGTTGGGCGTTTAGATAAGGATACGGAGGGCCTCCTTTTAATTACAAATGACGGCGAACTTGCACATCGATTACTATCACCAAAAAAACACGTGGACAAGCTTTATTATGCAAGAGTGGAAGGCGTTGTGGATACGGAAGATATCGATGCATTTGCAAAGGGCCTAGATATTGGTGAAGATGAATACACAAAGCCTGCGAAACTGGTTGTTTTAAAATCGGATGCCATTTCTGAAATAGAATTGACAATTCAGGAAGGAAAATTTCATCAGGTAAAACGAATGTTTGAGTCAGTAGGGAAAAAAGTAATTTACCTGAAGCGCTTAGGGATGGGAACATTAAAACTGGATGAAGACTTGGGTTTGGGCGAGTATCGTCCGTTGACACAAAAGGAGATTGAAAAGTTATGTTAAATAACATTGATGCTATAATTTTTGATATTGATGGAACCTTGATTGATTCCATGTGGATATGGACCAACATTGATGAACTATTTTTAGCTAAATATAATTTGATTGAGCCGGAAGGTTTTCATGAAGGAATGGAAGGGAAAAGCTACTCTGAGACGGCACAATATTTTCTGGATTTGTTTCCGGAGCTTCCGCATACAAGAAAAGAATTGGAAGATGAATGGCACGAGATGGCGTATGAGGTCTATACCAAACAACTTCAACTAAAAAAAGGTGCGTTTGAATTTATTAAAAACATGCATGAGGCAGGTATTAAACTTGGAATTGCTACAAGTAATTCCAGAGATTTGGCAGAAGGGACCTTAAAAAACAATCAGGTACTAGAATATTTTCATACTGTTTGGACCTCAGATGAAGCACTAGCAGGCAAACCGGCGCCAGATGTTTATTTGAAAGCGGCAGAAAGTCTGGGTGTGAAACCAGATAGGTGTCTGGTATTTGAAGATGTTCCAAAAGGGATTATGGCAGGTAAGAATGCCGGCATGAAGGTTTGTGCGGTTGAGGACCCTTTTTCCAAACCCCAAGAAAGCTTAAAACGAGAATTGGCTGATTATTATATTCAGGATTTCGATGATATTAGAAATAAAACCTATGAGGTATTGTAATGGAAAATAGATTTTTACCAATCTGTAGAAAGGATATGCTGGAGCGCGGATGGGATCAGGTAGATTTTGTCTATGTAACAGGAGATGCTTATGTGGACCACCCGTCCTTTGGTCATGCAATTATTACGCGTATTCTGGAGTCCCACGGATTTAAAGTTGGGCTGATTTCACAACCGGATTGGAAGGATAAAAATAGTATAAATGAATATGGAGAACCGCGACTTGGTTATTTGGTATCCGGTGGGAATATGGACTCTATGGTGAACCATTATTCTGTATCTAAAAAGCACAGAGCTAACGATGCCTTCACACCAGGCGGTGTCATGGGAAAGAGACCGGATTATGCAACAACTGTGTATTGTAATCTGATTCGTCAGACGTATAAAAAAACACCGATTATCATTGGCGGAATAGAAGCAAGTCTTCGTAGAATGGCACACTATGATTATTGGTCAAATAAGTTGAAACGTTCAATCTTACTGGATTCAGGTGCAGATTTGATTTCCTATGGAATGGGGGAGCGTTCCATTGTTGAGATTGCGGAAGCATTAGACAGCGGACTTGCGATTGAAGATATCACTTATATTGATGGAACGGTTTGCAAAGTAAAATCCTTAGATAATGTGTATGATGCATTGATTTTGGAATCATGGGATGAATTAAAAGAAGATAAATTAAATTATGCGAGAAGCTTTTATAAGCAATATTGTAATACAGATCCATTTTCGGGAAAACGACTGGTGGAACCCTATTCGGAGCATTTATATGTGGTTCAAAATCCACCGGCAAAACCGTTATCGCAATCAGAGATGGACAGAGTATATGGTCTTCCATATATGAGGACCTACCACCCATCCTATGAAGAATTGGGCGGGGTTCCGGCTATAGAAGAGGTAAAATACAGTCTGATTAGTAATCGAGGATGTTTCGGAGGCTGCAGCTTCTGTGCTTTAACCTTTCATCAGGGAAGAATTATTCAGGCAAGAAGTCATGAATCCCTTATAGAGGAAGCAAAGAAGTTTATATGGGATAAGGACTTTAAAGGATATATTCATGATGTGGGTGGACCAACGGCAAATTTCCGTGTACCTGCGTGTGATAAACAACTTACAAAAGGAGCTTGTGTAAACAGGCAGTGTTTATTCCCGACACCGTGTAAAAATTTAAAGGTGGACCACAAGGACTATTTGAAATTACTGCGTAAGCTACGGGAATTACCAAACGTAAAGAAAGTCTTTATCCGTTCGGGTATTCGTTTTGATTACTTGATTGCAGATAAGGATGACAGTTTCTTTAAAGAACTTTGTGAGCACCATGTCAGCGGACAACTCAAAGTTGCTCCTGAACATGTGGCGGCCCCGGTATTACAGATGATGGGCAAGCCGGACAACAGTGTATATCAAGCGTTTACAAAGAAATACAAGCAAATAAATGAGAGATTAGGAAAGAAACAATTTTTAGTTCCTTATCTGATGTCTTCGCATCCGGGTTCTACCATGAAGGAAGCGGTTGCTTTGGCTGAGTATTTGCGTGACTTGGGTTATATGCCGGAGCAGGTGCAGGATTTTTATCCGACCCCATCTACCATTTCTACATGTATGTATTACACTGGCGTGGACCCAAGAACAATGAAGCCGGTATATGTGCCGAAGAATCCACATGAAAAGGCTATGCAGCGTGCACTGATTCAGTATCGAAATCCGAAGAATTATGATTTGGTTCTAGAGGCATTAAAAGAAGCAAACAGAATGGATTTGGTTGGTTTTGATAAGCATTGTTTAATTCGACCAAGACAGGATAGAAAATACGGACAACCGACGCAGAAGAAAAACGGTGAAAGAAGGTCGGCTCCGAAGAAGAAAAAAGCAATACGTAACGTACACAAAAAGAAGAGGTAGATTCATGAAAATTGCAATTGTTACAGGTGCATCTTCCGGAATGGGAAGAGAGTTTGTCAGACAAATAGAACATTTATATAAAGAACTGGATGAAATATGGGTGATTGCACGTAGAAGAGAACGTCTAGAGGAATTACAAAGCCGCATGCTTACTAATGTTCGCATTTTGCAGGGCGATTTACTTGATGATGATATTTACGAAATTCTGGAGAAGCTTTTAGAAGAGAAGAAACCGAATGTCCGGATGCTTGTGAATGCGGCCGGATTTGGCAAAAAGGGGGAAGTGAAGGAGCTTTCGTGCAGAGAACAATTAGAAATGATTGATTTGAACTGCAGAGCGCTTACCCATATGACAAAGATTTGTATTCCTTATATGTGTAAGGGCAGTCGGATTGTGAATTTAGCATCAGCGGCAGCCTTTTGTCCACAGCCTTCCTTTAGTGTATATGCTTCTACAAAATCTTATGTGCTTAGCTTTTCGAGAAGCTTGCGGACTGAACTTCACAAAGACGGAATCTATGTTACGGCAGTATGTCCGGGACCAGTGGATACAGAATTTTTTGAAACGGCAGGGAAACAAGACAATCCTATGAAAGAGGCAACAATGGTTAAGCCGGAAGCTGTTGTAAAACAGGCTCTTATTGATGCAAGAGATGGCAAGGAGGTTTCTATATATGGAGCAGCCATGAAGGCTACAAAGGCAGCAACTAAGATTTTACCCCATCGATTACTTTTGAATGCGATGGATAAATTTTGGTAGAGAAAGGGACACAAATGAAAATCAAAAAAGGGGATGCTGGCTATATTCGTCAGCATAAAAGAAATGTTATTATAAAAACAGTCATTGAGTTTGGGATTGTAATTGCTTTGTTTGTTCTAGGTATCTGGCAAACGGGTGACAGGTTAAATCTGTTAACAGTGGTTGCTGTACTCGGTTGTCTGCCGGCTTCGAAAGCATTGGTAGAAGTGATTATGATTGCACCACATAAGTCGGTTCACAGTAAGACGGAAAAAGAAATTAAAGCCAACGCAGAGCATTTAACAACAGTATTTGATATGGTGTTTACAAGTGAAAAGAAGATTATGCCGGTTGATTGTATTGTGATTTCAGGCAACACCATTTGTGGTTACACTTCCAAGGAAAAGGTTGATACAAATGAAGCTGCAAAGCATATAAAGAAATATTTAGATTCCAATAAATATACAAAGGTTTCTGTGAAGATATTTGACAATTATAAGAACTTTTTATCACGAATCAAAGAAATGAATCAACTTGCTATAGAAGAAAAAGAACAAGAGAAAGAAAGAGAGTTGGGAATTCGCCGGGTTATCTTAAATCTTTCATTGTAATGGAGAAAATATGCAGGAGATTATTGTAAGTGTAAATGAAGCCGGTCAGCGTTTTGACAAGCTTCTCGCAAAATACCTAAATGAAGCACCAAAAAGTTTTATTTATAAAATGCTTCGAAAAAAGAATATTGTACTTAATGGAAAGAAGGCTACCGGCAATGAGAAACTGACGGTTGGAGATTCTGTGAAGATTTTTCTTGCAGATGATACCATTGCTAAATTTTCAAAGCAAGAGATTGTTCGCACGAAGGTGAAATTGGATATCGTTTATGAAGATGCTAATGTCCTTATGATTAATAAACCTGTAGGTATGCTTTCGCAAAAAGCAGATGCGAAGGATACATCAGTGGTTGAACATGTGATATCTTATCTGCTAGATAGTGGACAAATCACAGAGGAGGAACTGCGTTCTTTCAAACCATCTATTTGCAATCGCTTAGACCGCAATACAAGCGGGCTTATAATTGCAGGAAAAAGTATGGTTGGACTTCAGGTGATGGGAGGCCTTTTTAAAGAGCGTTCTTTGAGAAAATATTACCGTTGTCTGGTCCATGGAAACATAAAAGAAGAAAAATATATCAAAGGATATTTGACAAAAGACGAAAATACGAATAAAGTAAGTATATTACAGTCTAAAGAGGCAGATGGCCTTCCGATTGAGACTGAGTACAGACCACTGTGGTCTAATGAAAGGTGTACACTTTTAGAGGTGCATTTGATTACAGGAAGAACCCATCAGATTCGTGCGCATTTGGCATCAGAAGGGCATGCTATCATTGGAGATTACAAATATGGTAATCGAAGAATCAATGATGCGTATAAGAGCAAATACAAGCTGGAAAGTCAACTCCTACACGCCTATCGCATAGAGATGCCAAAACTAGAAGGTGAATTGGAGTCGCTTAGTGAAAAACACTTTACAGCACCAATTCCAACATTATTCCAGACAATTTTAGATGCAGAGAAAAGAGAAGGATAATTCACATGGGAACATGGAACTCAAGAGGACTTAGAGGTTCCACATTGGAGGAATTTCTTAATCGTACAAATGAAAAATATTTGGAGCAAGGACTTGCGTTGATTCAAAAGATTCCAACGCCAATTACTCCGGTTCAGATTGATAAAGAGCATCGCCATATTACATTGGCCTACTTTGATCAGAGAAGTACGGTAGACTATATTGGAGCTGTACAAGGGATTCCGGTCTGCTTTGATGCAAAAGAATGTAATACAGACACATTTCCATTGCAGAACATTCACGAGCATCAAGTGAATTTTATGGGTGAATTTGAAAAGCAGGATGGAATTGCTTTCTTGATTATTTATTATAGTGCAAGATATACATTATATTATATGAAATATGATGAATTACTCAAGTTTTGGAATCGAGCGAAGGATGGCGGACGAAAAAGTATCCGTTATGAGGAGTTGAATCCAAACTATTTTATGCAATTAAAAAATGGATGCTATGTTCCGTTTTTAGATGCATTACAAATGGATTTAGAAGAAAGGGACTAGGTTAGGAGGACTTCATGAAACAGCAGAATTTACATACACCGGACGGCGTGAGAGATATTTACAGCGCCGAATACCGAAAGAAAAATGAGTTAGAAAACAAACTACAGAAAGTATTTGCCTTATACGGCTATCATAATGTTCAAACCCCGATGTTTGAGTACTTTGATGTGTTTGGAAAAGAAGTGGGAACCATTCCGTCAAAGGAATTATATAAATTTTTTGACCGCGAGGGTAATACATTGGTCTTAAGACCGGATATTACGCCATCCATTGCAAGAATGGCAACTACCTTATATGATACAGAGAAACTACCAATTCGTCTGTGCTATAAAGGAAATACATTTATCAATCATTCCAGCTACAGAGGAAGATTACATGAAACCACACAGGCCGGAGCCGAGCTTATAGGATTGGATTCTGTGGAGGCAGATGCTGAGATGGTTGCTATGGCTGTGGAGAGTTTAAAAGAAGTAGGCTTAGGTGAGTTCCAAATCCATATTGGAAATGTGGAATTTTTTGAAAGCTTTATTGCAGAAACAGGTTTGGACAAGGAAGAGGAACTTAAGCTTCGTGAATTTATCAGCAATCGAAATTATTTTGGCGTGGAAGAACTTTTGCAAAATGCGAATACAAAGGAGACAACCAAAGCTGCATTTCAGATTTTGCCGGAATTAATAGGTGGCGTGGAGATTCTACGGGAAGCCAAGAAATATGCTTTGAATTTTAGAACAATTGAAGCATTGAAGCGCTTAGAAGCGCTGTATGATTTATTAACGGCTTATGGTGTAGAGAAATATGTTACATTTGATTTGAGTATGAGTGGAACCTATGGATATTACACAGGCATTATATTCCGCGGATATACATACGGCACAGGTGATGCTATTGTGAAAGGTGGACGTTATGACCATTT
>JAXJXL010000177.1:0-13707 GCA_036307525.1 Faecalimonas sp. | reverse complement strand
GCACATGATGCTTTATCAACAAGCGGCTAATGAAAGAAAATGCCCCGGAAAAATCCAGGGCAAATGTTTTAATTATTTTGGGACATTTTCAAAAATGGTTGACACACTTTTTTTAATTTATTTTTTCAAAAAAATTTCTGCAATCTTCAAGTCTTCCGGGGTTGTGATTTTTATGTTTTCATAAGAACCTGCGACCAGCTTTACTTTAACTCCCAGCATCTGCTCTGCAACCATTGCATCATCTGTCACGTTAATAGTATCGCTTTCCATCAGTTTTTTATACGCCTCTTTTATAAGAGTGGCTTCAAACACTTGTGGGGTCTGAACTTGCCATAAAAGGCTTCTGTCAGGAGTTACATCGGCAAAGCCATTTACATCTGCAATCTTAATGGTATCCTTCACAGGCATCCCTACAACACAGGCTTTATATTTAACTACTTCATCATAAACCCGTTTCAAAATTTCCTCATTTACAAATGGACGAGCTCCATCATGGATGAACACGTACCCCTCTTCCACTTTATGCAAGCCATTTGCGACAGAATGATACCGTTCCTTTCCACCTTCCACAATCGCCTTTACTTTTTTGAATCCATATTTTGACACTACCTGTGTTTCGCAATAATTTATTTGACCGGCACCTACCACGAGAACAATTCCATCAATGAGTTCTGATTGTTCAAAAGCACGCAAGGAGTAATAGAGAATAGGCTTCCCATCTATTTCTAAATACTGCTTTTGAATCTTCGTACCCATGCGCTTTCCTTGCCCTGCCGCCAATACAATTGCCGTGCATTTCACTTTTTGCATCTTATCGCTCTCCCAACTTCAAGTTTGGAACTGCATTCAGGTCCCATCCATGCCTAGTTCCATTGATATACTCGTAATATGCAGCCACTCCAATCATTGCGGCATTATCGGTACAATAGATTGGTGATGGATAGTAAAATTCCACTCCGTTTTTTTCGCAGGCATCCTTCATTGCCATACGCAGAGTACTGTTTGATGCCACTCCGCCTGCAATTGCAAACTTCGAGAGTCCATATTCTTTCACTGCACGCATTGCATTTTCTACAAGCTTATCCGTAACTGCCTTTTGGAAGGAGGCCGCAATATCAGCTGCATTATATGTTTCGCCTTTCATTTGGCAACCATTGATATAGTTGAGTACTGCCGATTTTACACCACTAAAGCTAAAATCATACGGTGCATCTGTGATGTTTGCTTTTGGAAAAGCAATTGCATCGGGGTTTCCTTCTTTTGACAATTTGTCAATCTTAGGACCACCTGGATAACCGAGCCCAATTGCTCGAGCCACCTTGTCAAATGCTTCACCTGCCGCATCATCTCTGGTCTTACCAATAATTTCGTATTCGCCATAATCTTTGACACATACCAAATGTGTATGGCCGCCGGATACAACCAGACAAATAAACGGAGGTTCCAGCTCTTTGTTTTCTATATAATTGGCAGAAATGTGCCCTTCAATATGATGAACTCCAACCAGTGGAAGTTTTTTTGCATATGCAATTGCCTTTGCTTCCGCAACGCCAACAAGGAGTGCCCCTACCAATCCTGGTCCATAGGTCACCCCAATTGCATCCAAATCATCCAAAGTCACATTTGCCTCCGCCAATGCTTCCTCTATCACTTGATTAATTTTCTCAATATGTTTACGGGATGCAATTTCCGGAACCACACCCCCGTATAATTTATGAAGTTCTATCTGTGAAGAAATTACATTCGACAATACTTCTCGACCGTTTTTCACAACGGAAGCCGCCGTCTCATCGCAGGAGCTTTCAATCGCTAAGATCAACACATCTTTTTCTTCTGTCATTTTCCTACTCCTTTTCAAAGGGAAATACTCTCCCGTTCTCTAACCTTAAGTCTCTGGGAAGCTCAGTTCTGTTGACATCCCGTCTTTTCCTGCTTTCGCATTTGGAAAAATTGCACGTACCGCATCCATATACTCCTCCGGACGGGTAAGAGACGGGCTATAGTGTGTGAGCCAAAGTTCCTTTGCCTCTGCAACCTTTGCCAAATCTGCCGCCTCATAGAATGTCATGTGTTTGTACTCGCTTGCCTTGGCACCCTTATCCGTTTCACCATACATACCTTCGCAAATAAATAGGTCTGAATCCTTTGCATTTTCGCGAATGGAATTGGTTGGTCTGGTGTCCGTACAATAGGTTAGTTTAATGCCCTTTCGCGGCGCGCCAAGAACCATATCCGGCGTATAGCTTTTGCCATCTAATTCAACGGTTTCGCCTTTTTGCAAATATTTCCAATGTTGCTTTGGAATATCCAAAGCAAGTGCTCTTTCCAAATCAAATTTTCCTGCACGGTCAATTTCCAATGTATAACCATAACACAGTACATTATGATTGACACGAAAGGCTTTCAGTCGATAACCGTTCAATTCAATTGTTTCTTCCGGCTGTGTTATTTCTATAAACTTTAGTTCAAACGGAAGCTCCGGCGCGATGACGCGCAATGCATTCACAACCCGTTCTAGACCTTTCGGTCCAATCAAGGTTAAAGGCTCCGTCCTGTCTGCATTTCCCATTGTAAGCAAAAGTCCCGGAAGCCCACTGATATGGTCTCCGTGATAATGGGTAAAACAAATGACATCTATCGGCTTAAAGCTCCAGCCCTTTTCTTTAATTGCAATTTGCGTTCCCTCTCCACAGTCAATCAAAAGACTGCTTCCGTTAAAACGCGTCATTAATGCAGTTAACCAACGGTATGGCAGTGGCATCATTCCGCCACATCCCAACAAACAAACATCTAACATGAATTTTCCTCACTTATTTTATTTCAACCGGAACCTGGAAGGTAGATACGAATTCATCATAGCATTTCTCACACAAGTCAAAACTATGCACTTCATTATCTTTATTATTTGAAAAATACCCCCATCTCTTTTCTACCGTGAGGATATCTTCATTTGTAACTTCTCGTCCGCATTTATTACATACTATCTTCATTTGACGCATACAATTTCCTCCTTTGAATTTGCTACGTCTATTATATCGTTTCCATAAGATGCATCCTAGTGGAAAACGTTGCATCTTATACCAATAATTATAGAATATTCTTGCTCATCAAGACCGCATTTTCTTTTGGCTGGTCATAGAATTTTTTTCGAACGCCATCCACAGTAAACCCATATTGCCGGTAAAATCTTCTTGCACTTTCATTACTTTCACGCACATCTAAAAGTAGTCTGTATACATTTTTTATTTTACAGCATTCGCAAACAAAATCCAAGAGTCCACGCCCCACACCTTGTCGACGAACTTTCTCATCTACTGCAATGCGGGCAATCTCGCCTTCATCCATTACATAATAGATAATGCAGTATCCTGTTATTTCCCCATCGCATTCAGCCACTGCGACAAATGCCTGGTCTTGACAAAATGTTTCATAAATGCCCGTACTTGTCCATGCATCAGAAAACACCTTTTTCTCTAATTCCGCCACCGGAATAACATCTTGTTCTGTCATATTACGAAAGATTTGCATTTTTCTCCGCACGCTCCCGTTCTGCTTGTGAAACTCTAAGGTAATCCGGCTGATGTTCTTTTGCCGTTTCCAATTTTCCTTCCATAAAATATTGCATGCCCAGAGCCCCAACTGTAGCTGCACTCTGACGATTCACATGGGCCGGTGCAAATGCGTATTCGATGTTTAGTCCTTCCTCCAAAAGCGCTTTATAAACTGGAACACCGTCTCCTAAGAAGGTAACCTTCTCATCATATTGATTGAGTTTTCCAATTAATTCTTCTACAGAAATCGCCATCTGCTCTTCTAC
Organism: Faecalimonas sp.; assembly: GCA_036307525.1. Lineage (GTDB taxonomy): Bacteria > Bacillota > Clostridia > Lachnospirales > Lachnospiraceae > Faecalimonas. Next base: position 9,890 of record JAXJXL010000177.1, on the reverse strand, counting down.
CACTTCAAATTGGTTTTCGAAACGGTAGATACCTGTATACACCTGATTTCTTCTGGCATCCATGATTGGACAAATCAAACCCTTGCAGCCAAAAAGATTATACGCCATACCATCTACCGTTGGTACATGGATAAGCGGTTTGTTAAGGGCCAATCCTAACCCCTTCGCTGTTGCAGAGCCAATTCGCAGTCCCGTAAATGAACCAGGGCCGCCTGCCACTGCGATTGCATCAATTGTATTTAAATCAAATTCTGTCATTTTCACAATCTCATCCAACATTGGAAGTAATGTTTGTGAATGTGTTTTCTTATAGTTCACCGTATATTCTGCAACCGTCTGCTCATCTTCCACAATGGCTACCGTTGCAACCAACCCCGAACTATCCAAAGCAAGTATGCGCATAATTATGCCTTCCTCTCGTCAATCGTAATTTTTCGATAATCAAAACCTTGTTCCAAATCTTTCTCTATTATAATAGAAGTTCTGTTTTGCGGAAGTATTTCCTCAATTAAATTTGCCCACTCAATTAGGGAAACACCCTCCCCATAGACATAATCTTCATATCCGATTTCATCCATCTCGCTGATGTCACCAATACGATACACATCGAAGTGATAAAACGGAAGTCGTCCCTCATCATACACTTGTACAATGGTAAACGTAGGACTACTGATGGATTCCTCAATATCTAAGCCTTTTGCCAAGCCTTGTGTGAATACCGTTTTACCAACACCAAGGTCTCCCACCAAGGTAAACACTTGTCCTTTTACTGCCTTTTTTCCAATTTCCACACCCAACTGGTATGTTTCTTCTGCACTTCTTGTTTCTATAATCATGCCTAACCTCTTCTAATGTATGTGACGTATTTTCACTTTATTTGGGGGAATGTGCGTATGAATCATTTTCAACGCTTCTTCATATTGGTCACCCATACATGTTTTTGGAAGAATCAAGGCCCGCACTCTCCCCAGATATAGAATCACACTTTTCTGTGTGCTGACCGCCTTTGTCACTTCTTCCCATTTTGTCTCTGCCTTTGCTTCCTCTTGTGTTACTGTGATTCCCTCTTCTGTGAATTCATATTCCAAAGGCTTTTGAAACATTTCTGTATTATTTACCTGACTCCTTGCCTTCGCTTTCATGGAAGATGGCGATACGATTAAAAATAAAATGGCGCACATCAGCCATACAGCACATCCCTGCATCTCTCCATCCATCAGCTTCTGAACAAAAACAGCTAAACACAAAACCCCCGCAATTGCCGTTATCAGACCACTTGCATGGGTATAGTTGTGATATAACATAAAGTCATACATATATTTATCTGTCATCTGTACATTAAATTTTACTGACATTTAAGTTCCTCCAATTCGGCACACGTATTGCTTATACCAAACTTGCAAATTCTCGCATCGCAAAAATGCTGTGCCATAGAAATTATAGCACAGCATTTTAATTGTTACAACTAATGTCTTTTTATAATTGGACTGATTTTTTTGTAAATCATGGCAACAACTAACGCATTCAAACCGCCTTTTAGCAAATTAAATGGGGCACACACCAATAAAATAAATTTCGTTACACTATCAATACCCTTAAGTCCCATTGCAATCACATTTGCTTCCATATCACTCCCCCAGAACAGCGGCAACATCACATATCTATTCATAATGCATGCAACAATAATTAATACACCAACGGAAATGGAAAGCGATACGATAGCCATTCTCTTTGTCTTTTTTCGTTTGTAAATGATTCCTGCCGGAACACATAGGGAACACCCCATTACAAACTGTGCAAACTCTCCAACACCTCCTGTATGTGAACCCATTAAAAAATCCACAAAGGCTTTGATTGCTTCTATAATTACTCCCGCTAGTGGTCCCATAGCAAACGTACCTATTAGTACAGGAACCTCGCTAAAATCCAAATCATAAACCGGAGGAACAATTGAAATACGACCAATTAACGTCAATACAATCGAAACTGCCGCCAACATTCCTATGGTTACAATTTGTTTGACTTGGAACCTTGTTTTGTTTTGTGTTTTCATATTTTTCTTCCTTTCTGTTTTAAAGGAATCTTCAAAAATGCCCCGAGTGTAAACTCAGGGCATAAACATAGCATTTCTTACATTCTCTTCTCTCATCCAGACTTTTACTGTCGGTACCGGAATCACACCGGTTCAGCCACTTTCGTGGGTCGCGGACTTTACCGCCGGTGAGGACTCGCACCTCGCCCTGAAGAATCCTTATTAATTTTGTGGTAATTATAACTCATTATAAGTCATTATACAAGCGTTTTTAGCATTGTTTTGGCTTATATAATGCCACCATAATACTCCTGCCTCCAATATGCATAGCGTGTTAAATGCATCTTAGAATCAACTATATTAAATTTTTGTATTCCCTTCTGCCATCCACAACTGCATAGATTGTTACTATCTTTTGTTCTTCACTCACCTTGTAAAACACAAGATGTCTTTCAACAACTAGGACTCTATATCCTTGCTTTCTTAATATTGAATATCTTGGTTCACTACCCGAAAGTGGAAACATCTCTAATCGATTAATAGCTGTTTCAATTTTGTCAAGATAATCAAGTGCAATATCTACACTTCCGGAGTCATCTGCAATATAGAAAATAATCTCTCGCAATTGTTCGTCAGCTTTATCTGTTCTGATTATTTTATACTGCATGTTTTTTCCTTTCCATTAGTGATTTTCTAATATCATCAAATGTATCCTGGATTGGTGCCACTCTGCCGTTTACCACATCATTTTCTGCTTCTGAAAGTGTTCGTAATAATTCTAGTTCTGCCTTCATCTGATAATATTGTTGTATTCCCAAAACCGCAGTATCGCCTCGTCCATTCACAGTAATAATAACTGGATTACGTTCTTCTCTGCATTGTTTTGATATATCGCTATAGTGATTTCTCAAATCCGAAGATGGTCTGATTGCTTCCATACAAATTTCTCCCTTCTTTTTATAGTCATATTATATCAATATTTGCATATTTCATCAATAGCATTTTTAAAAATTTACTCTTGCACCTTTTCTTTAATTTTTTCCACAATTTGATTTTGTTCTAAAGACAAGCGTACTATGCCAATATACAATCTCTGTATTATTGATTATTTTTTTGCTTAGCGAAAAGCACATTGCTTCCAGCACGACTAGCACAAACAATTATAGCTGCTTGCGTAAAACAATGAACCAATGTTTCACCAGATTTGCTTATAAAATATTCATATAGAGTAAATATTGCTCCCACTAGAACAATCTCCACTATGTATTTCTTTAAGAATGAAAATCCATCTTTTTTATAACTCTCTACTATATCTAGGACAACAGCAATAAGAAGCGTTACTGCAAAAAGAAACAATACACCATCATACCCCTTCTCAACATATTCTGAAATCGTAATAAATTGAATTTATCCATATTTTTTCCCTTTCTTATTTACAATTTCATTGTCAACTGAATTCGTTTCTTCTGCAAATCCACACTCATAACCTTCACTTCTACAATGTCGCCTACACTCACCACTTCTAATGGGTGTTTGATAAATTTCTTATCTGTGATTTGAGAAATGTGAACCAATCCGTCCTGATGCACACCTATATCTACAAATACACCAAAGTCGATTACGTTACGGACGGTCCCTTTGAGAATCATACCTTCTGTCAAGTCCTTCATTTCCAATACGTCTGTTCTGAGGATTGGTTTCGGCATTTCATCACGCGGGTCACGTGCTGGTTTTTCCAATTCCTTCACGATATCACGTAGGGTAATTTCGCCAATTTCTAATTCTTCTGCCAGTTTTGTGTAATCTTTCACTGCTTTTGAAAGTCCACTCAAGTTTCCGCCCGAAATATCTTCTGTAATATATCCGAGTTTAGCCAATAGTTTTTCTGCCGCCTCATAGCTTTCCGGATGCACGCTGGTTCCATCTAATGGGTTATCTCCACCTTGGATACGCATAAAACCAGCACATTGTTCGTATGCCTTTGGTCCGAGTTTTGCTACTTTCAGCAACTGCTTACGGTCTGTAAAGCTTCCATTTTCTTCACGATAGGCTACGATATTTTTTGCCAACGTTGCGGAAATACCGGAAATATATGCAAGGAGTGGCGCTGATGCAGTATTTAAATCTACACCAACCTTATTTACACAATCTTCCACAACTCCAGAAAGTGCGTCACTGAGTTTCTTTTGATTCATATCATGCTGATATTGTCCAACACCAATTGATTTCGGATCAATCTTCACTAGTTCAGCCAATGGGTCCTGTAATCTTCTCGCGATAGATGCTGCACTTCTCTGTCCCACATCGAAGTTTGGAAATTCTTCCGTTGCAAGCTTACTTGCAGAGTAAACCGATGCCCCTGCTTCATTTGTAATAATATACTGCACATTTTCCGGAATCTCTTTGAATAATTCCACAATAATCTGTTCAGACTCACGGGATGCTGTACCATTTCCTACTGAAAACAATGTAATATTGTACTTACGTATTAATTTCTTCAGCGTTTCTTTTGCCGCTGCGATTTTTTGTGGTGTTGTCGGTGCTGTCGGGTAGATAACAGTTGTATCTAACACTTTTCCCGTGGCATCCACTACAGCCAGCTTACATCCCGTACGGAACGCCGGGTCCCAGCCAAGTACGGTTTGTCCAACAATTGGTGGCTGCATCAGGAGTTGTTCTAGGTTCTTGCCAAATACAACAATCGCGCCATCTTCTGCTTTTTCTGTTAAATCGTTTCGAATTTCACGTTCAATTGCAGGCGCAATTAATCGCTTGTAACTATCTGCAATGACATCCCTTAATACCGGTGTGGTATATGGATTGTCAGACACAATGACCTTTTTCTCCAAATATCCTAAAACCTTCTCCTCCGGTGCTTCCACTTTTACCGTCAAGAATTTCTCTTTTTCGCCACGGTTAAGAGCTAGCACACGATGTCCTGCAAGTTTGGTAATCGGTTCTTCAAATTCGTAGTACATTTCGTAAACAGACTGCTCTTCCGGGTCCTTTGCCACAGAAATGATTTTTCCCTGCTTAGTTGTTAAATCACGGATATAGATACGATAGTCTGCTTCATCCGAAATCTGTTCTGCAATAATATCCTTTGCACCTTCAATAGCTTCCTCTGCCGTAGCAACTTCTTTTTCTTCTGAAATATATTCTGCCGCTGCTTCTTCTAATGGCTTGTCCAGTTTTTGAAGCATGATGAGTGCTGCTAATGGTTCTAAGCCCTTTTCCTTTGCAATGGTCGCTCTCGTTCTTCTCTTTGGTCTATATGGGCGATACAAATCCTCTACCACTACTAAGGTTTCCGCAGCAAGAATCAGAGCCTTCAATTCCTCCGTCAGATTACCCTGCTCCTCAATGGTCGCAAGTACTTGTTCTTTCTTCTCTTCCAGGTTGCGTAAATACTGCAATCTTTCGTGTAGCTTACGAAGTTGTTCGTCATTTAACGAACCCGTAACTTCTTTACGATATCTGGAAATAAAAGGAATCGTATTTCCTTCGTCAATCAATTGTACAGCGGCTTCTATCTGCCATCTCTGCACTTCTAGTTCTTGTGTCAGTTTTTGAATAATGTCCATGTTCTATTTCCTCTTTCTGTTAGTTCCTTGTATTATACAAGAAACACGCAAAAAAAGCAAAATAAACTGTCGCCTCACAATTTCTCATAAGACGACAGTTTAATGAATACTCCAATATAATTATTTGAGACGAGATTCTAAATAATCCCCCACTTCTTCCATTTCTTTCGCTGACAGTTTATCGAATCCACGTAAATCTTTGGATGAATAATTTTTTACTGAAACTGTTCGATCAACTAATTTCAAAGTTGTTACATTTTCATTCGCAAGGCTTGTTAAGAAATATCGACCAAAAATCCCAAATTTTTCAATACTACTAACCTTATTCGCCATAGTATCATCTGAATTCATAATTTTACTGAAGATATCTGGCAGGTCTTTTATTGTTGTATCCCAACATTCAAAAAATTGTTGTGCTGTTTCCCATTCAATTCCTGCACATTCATACAAATTCATATTTGTAATATCCTGAATGGCTAATCCAGCTATATATGCATTTAGTCCGCCATAGTAACCATTACGGTAATTTTTCTCTAATACCTCAACTACCGGCACTCCCAGCTCAACAATGTTGTCATAATATTCATTATTAATATAATAATATGGATTAGAACTCATAGCTTGCTCAACACTTAGTTCTGATAATTTTGTAAAGTTTTCTTGAACTTCTGCTGCCAAAGTAGTATCGCTTTTTTTCAAATCGACACTAATAGCCATTGCAACAGCAAGTCCACAGATAAATATAAATATTTTTCTGATTTTATTCATATGTGCACCTCCATTACTTGTAACAAGTCAAAACAAGTTCACCATACGAGGAAGACGATGTGTATGGATCACTAGTTGTTGTAGTATACAGTGAACAAGCCCCCCATTTGGAAATAGTTGCAGCACCTGATACTTTTTGACCACCTAATGTATATCCTCTTGAAAAATGTTGAATATATCCATTTTTTGCATATACATAAATCACATCTGTACCAGTTGCTTCACTTGGATCTAACGTGTAACTATATCCCTTCTTTATAATATAGACTATAAATTGGACTTCCGTCGGTCCTGTTGTTCCCCAATTCGATGGCCACGTCCACGACTGCACTCCGTTTTCCCCTAACGCATACGCTAAGCAATTATAATCAGAATAACCTCTCTTGTAGTATGATGCTTGGGTCGAAATCGAGTTGATATGCGTTGAACACAACTTGAGACCGTATTGTCTTGGATGTTTTCCAGCGCATGAATCTGTTTGTGTTGTATCATATTTCGAATCATCACAACTAGAACAATATAACGTTCCATACCATGCCGTATAGCAATCGGCGGCACCCACCGTAATCTCACTAGCCATGCTAACGACTAATACCATAGCAAGCAACGCTATCAATTTTTCTTTTTTTTACTTTCATTGTTACATTCCTCCATTACATTCGTACCTTCAACTACCGAGACCTCTTTTTTCTCCTTTCTTCGCACTTTATATAATTTAAACGTTAAAAAACGTAATTTCACTTCATTATTCTACAGTTTTTCTAAATAAGTTTTCTAAATATTTCTTTATAATTGAATAGTCCTTATCTGATAGTTTATCAATATCACCACAATGACCTCTTATAGACCGAACATCTATCTTATATCCCAAAAAGGAAATATTTTCTTTTTCCTGCTGTTGGATATATTGTAAAAAAAATTTTCCATAAATCCCATATGTTTGAATACGTTCTATTTTCATTTGCATACTATCCTCCGACTCAGTTATTTCTTTAAAAGTTTGTGGCAGATGCAAAATTGTGTCCTCCCATAAAGCAAAAAACTCCTCTGCTGTAGACCAATCCTGTCCACTAACTCGTATCATTTGGATATGTGCAATGTCTTCAATCGCCGCCCCTGCGAGATAGGCAGTGAAGCCTCCCAATTCCCCGTTCTTATATTTTTCTACTAGTACCTCTATCGCTATCGGTCCCATATTTACAATATTATTATAATTTTCTGTATCCTTATAGGCATAAGGATTCGAACTCATAGATGTTTGTAAATCTAATTCTGATATTTTTTCTAAATTCCAATTTATTTCTCCTGCAATTGCACGATTGGGTTTCAGATATAGCGCCCCAAAAGCAATACCACATATTAAAAATAAACATGTACATGCTATGACAACACTATAACTAATTTTTTGTTTGTTCATTTTTATCGATTCTATTGGATGAAGTTTTTTTGTTTCAAGAAAATCTTGCTGGAAAACATGATATTCTTCTATTCCATTCATATATTCAGCGTACTCAATCTCATATATCTGATTTGCTAATTGCTTCATATAATTATCTATTTCTTTTTTCTTCATCTTCTATTAACCTCCTCATCATTACCTTCGCCCTAATTAATCTACTATCAATTGTTTTAATTGGTATATCCAAAAGTTTTGCTATTTTTCCGGTGCCGAATTCATAAAAATATCGTAAAACTATGATTTCCTTATATATCTCTGGCAAATCATTAACTATTCTCTGTATCATATGTTCCTGTTCTTTTCTCACAGCCATTTCTTCCATCGTTGACACTTTGTGATTCATAGACAAGCTGACATCATCAATTTCATCCCAAGAAAGCCTACGTTCTCTTCTTATCCTATCAAGACATTTGTTTTTTGTTATTACAACACATAGTGCCTCCATTTCTGATACTGTCAATTTGTCATATCTCCCCAAATTCTTGACCAAACTTACAAATGCATCATGCACAGCATCCTCTGCATTACTAGGATTATTCAATATTGACATGGCTATATGATACATTTTAGATGCACTTTTCTTGTATAACTCTTGTATCATATTCATACGATTTTTATCATCAAATTCCATAATTAAAAAGAACAATTTTTTTCTCCTCCCGTAGTAACAACTTGGCACAATTTTATCATAAAAACCCAATCTACTCAACCACTCCATTTTTCGCCAAACAGAGCATGCTCTGTTTTCTTGTTTTTTCCATATAATTATGGTACAATATAAAAAGCATTTTACCAAGCCGTACATCCGTACGAAGTATAATATATCAAAAAGGAGATATTCCCGTGGAAAAGACTAGCGAATTATCCAAACAACAATTGAAATCAAAAGAAACAAAAGAACGCATTTTCCAAGCTGCCAAAGCAATTTTACAAAAAAGCGGTTATGATAATTTGTCGATAAAAAATATATGCGAAGAAGCAGGGGTTTCTAACGGAAGCTTTTATCATCATTTCAAAAGCAAGGATGACCTACTTTCATATCACGTAGAAGAACAACCTGCTATCAATCCGGAACTTTTGGATATTCCTACAGACAAAGAAAGTGCAAAAGCAGCTATCGTAGAAGTGTATCTCAACTACGCCTCTTACTGCTATGTACTGGGTGTGGACTTTATTGCCGGATATTACCATACAAAAAACCAAGCACTTAATCCGGACATTCGTACGGAACGCCCTTATCCAATTGTTACAGTGCAACAATATTTAGAAAAGGCTGTTGCGGCAAATGCAATTCAGTTGAAACTTTCTATCGAGGAAGTTGTCACAGATATTCGTATGCTGGTGATTGGAAATGCATTTGAATGGGCACTACGAAATGGCGAAGTGGATTTGAAAAAAAATATCAAACGTTCCATTTCACATTATTTAGATGGGGTTTTGATGTAAAATAATAGGGGCATATCCGAGCGATATACCCCTTACTTTTTTCATCATAAACTTCTCGATTTCTCAGCACAAACTTCCATCGCCTGCATAATCGAGCCTTTAAAGCCGGTTTCTTCTAACACTTTTACTGCCTCAATAGTAGTTCCTCCTGGAGAGCATACCATGTCTTTCAGTTCACCAGGATGTTTTCCTGTTTCAAGAACCATCTTGGCACTTCCCATCACAGCCTTTGCTGCAAATTTGTATGCTTGATTTCTTGGCATGCCTTCAGCAACTGCTGCATCTGCCATAGCTTCAATCATCATAAATACATATGCCGGCGAGCTTCCGCTCACTGCCACCACTGCATCCATTAATTTTTCCGGAACCACTTCCACATCACTGAAGGCCTTTAAAATGTCACATACATATGCCAGCTCTTCTGTGGTAACAGATGTACTTGCACATGCTGCCGTCATGCCCTCTTGCACCATTGCCGGAGTGTTTGGCATGGTACGTATGAGCTTAACCGGTTTGCCAAACTGTTCTTCCAACCATTTTAAGGTCTTGCCAGGCGCCAAAGTAATAATAATCTGATTCTCTTTTACATAATCCTTGATTT
>JAXJXL010000176.1:0-11190 GCA_036307525.1 Faecalimonas sp. | reverse complement strand
GCATTTACAAATGGAGCAACCCATGTGTTCTTTGAAGTAACAACCGGCTCTAACTCTTCCACACCGTCAGCCTTTAAGATTGCTTCTACAGAAGCATCCGGTCTTGGAGTAATCTTATCTATCATAGACCAAGGGAAGGAAACCTTACTCTTGTCATTTACATAGTCTCTAAATCCTGCATCTACCACGCCATTTTCTGCCCATTTTTCTGCAAATGTGCTGATTGCCGCGAATAACTTGTCCCCGTTGTGTGAGCAGTTGTCCATACTTACCATAGCGATTGGCTTACGACCTGCTTCATATCTTGCGTAAACAAGTGCAGCCACTTTACCCATGTAGCTCATTGCGTTTGCAGGGCCATTTGCGAAATCATCCTCTACACCTGGAAGCGGGTCACCTTTTCCATTTACAAGGCTGTATCCTTTTTCTGTAATGGTGAAGGATGCCATTTGAAGAGAATCTTTTCCGAAAATTTCTTTCAAACGTGTCCAGTCAGCTTCGTTTTCTGAGTTCACTGTCAAAGATTCTACAACTGAACCAATCACTGTTTTTTCTACTGTTCCATTTGCTTTTAATGTTACAAGAAGATTGTAGTCATCATGTGGATGATTCATTTTTTCTACGATTTCATAGTCATAACCTTCTGCTACTACCAAACCTCTGTCAAGCAGTCCCTGATTTAGGAGATTCTGTACTACATTTGCCTGGAATGCACGGAAAATATTTCCTGGGCCAAAATGAATCCAGAATGGATTTTCTTTTGTTGCTGCTGTTACAGCTGCTCTGTCAAACTGTGGAAGGTTGTACCCTTTTTCTTCCCATTGCTTTCTATCAAGAAGTCCTTGTTCGTTTAATTTCATTTTTACTATGCCTCCTATTTATTGGCTTTATCTTCTTTTTCAATTGCTTCCCAAAGTCCTTGTAAATAGCATGCTCCAAGTGCTCTGTCGTATAAACCATAACCTGGCATTGCTACTTCGTCCCAAATCATACGTCCATGGTCTGGTCTGATTGGTCCGTCAAATCCGATATCATATAACGCTCTCATAATTGCGTGCATATCGAAGGTACCTTCTGAAGAAAGGTGTGGTGCTTCCTGGAAGTTCGTTGGTGTAATGAACTTTAAGTTACGAACATGTGCAAAATGAATTCTTCCCTTTAATGAGCGAATCATGTCCGGAAGGTCATTCTTTAAGCTTGTACCGTAGGAACCTGCACAGAAGGTTACACCGTTGTGAACGTTATCTACTGTATTTACCATACGAAGAATGTTTTCTTTGTTGATGATGATACGTGGAAGTCCAAATACGCTCCATGCCGGGTCATCTGGATGAATTGCCATGTTGATATCATATTTGTCACAAACAGGCATAATTCTTTCCAAGAAGTAGATTAAGTTCTGGAATAATTTTTCATCATCAATGTCTTTGTATAATTCGAATAATTCTTTAACACGTGCCATTCTTTCTGGTTCCCAGCCTGGCATTACAGTTCCGTTCATATCCCCTGCAATAGATTCAAACATCTTTTCTGGGTCTAATGCATCTACTGCATCCTGTGTGTAAGCAAGTGCTGTTGAACCGTCTTCCAATTCACGAGCTAACTCAGTTCTTGTCCAGTCAAATACAGGCATAAAGTTGTAGCATACCAATTTGATACCTTCTTCTCCTAAGTTTTCCAAACATTGAATGTAGTTATCGATATAGTAATCTCTGTCTGGTGCACCTGTCTTAATCGCATCGTGTACATTTACACTTTCGATACCTGCAATGTGAAGACCTGCTGCTTCCACTTCTTCTTTGAGTGCACGGATTGCTTCGCGTGTCCAAACTTCACCTGGTTGTGTGTCATAAAGAGTTGTGATAACACCTCTTACGCCTGGGATTTGGCGAATTTGTTTGAGCGTTACGGTGTCAAACTTTGATCCATACCATCTTAATGTCATTTCCATAATACATTACCTACCTTTTCTTTTTTGTTTTACGTCTCGTATCTTCTGTTATTAATATGATTTTATTATAAAAAATCTTTCAATTAAAATCAATTGGACTAGTTGTTGTATACATTGCAAAAGTTGTTGTTTCGTGTTATATTATACAAAGAAGTCTGTCATGACGGAGTCTTACACAACACCGTAGGCGTGCTGCGCAGGTGCAGTTGCATAGCAGCACCTACATTTATTTTTAGGAGTACCACTATGAGAAAAAAATTACAAACCGCATTTCAACCAAGACAATATATGTTGTCACAGGATTTTGAACTTTATTATTACGAAGACCGCGCCCTGCCAAATGTGGAATTACACACACATGATTATTATGAATTCTGCTTTTTTTTGGAGGGTGATATTGTCATGCAGGTTGGAACGGAAGAATATACCATTCTTTCCGGAGATATCATGCTAATTCCACCTCATTTGTCCCATCGTTCTGTAATTAAAACTTACGACAAGCCTTATCGCCGTTTTGTGTTCTGGATTAGTCAGGAATATTGTAATCACTTACTTCAATCTTCCCCTGATTATGCTTATATTATGCAATATACAGAGACAGAAAAATGCTATATTTTCCACACAGACCAAATGCAGTTTCACTCTGTGCAGTCCAAACTTTTGCGTATATTAGAGGAAATGCATGCAAAAAAATTCGGCCGTGATGCACAGATTTCCATCTGCATCAACGACCTCATTCTCTGTCTGAACCGCTTGGCATACGAACAAAACACGCCAAAGCGAAAAAATTCAGAATATGTACTTTATCAACAACTGGCAGAATATATTGAAGACCACCTAGACGAAGATTTATCCTTGGAAATACTGGCACAGAAATTCTTTGTCAGCAAGTATCACATTGCCCACGTGTTCAAGGACAACTTCGGCTTGTCTATCCACCAATATATTACGAAGAAACGTCTTGATTTATGTAAAGACGCTATTTCCGGCAAAATGAGTATCACCGAAGCGTATCAAATGTTTGGCTTTGGCGATTACTCAAGTTTTTACCGCGCCTTTAAAAAAGAATATGGAATCTCTCCGAAAGATTATCAGGATTTACTACCCGTTGCAACAGAATCCAGCTTCAACCATTCTTTCTCATCAATCTGATAAACCTTCTGCTTATCCTTTTCTGTCCACTTTACATGCAGTGTCATAGTCACAGCTTCTCCTGACTCTGCATTAGCAACGCATTCCTTCATGGCTTCCAAAAATGTAGCCATGTATTGACTTTCTGTGGCACCATTTTGAACTGCCGCAGTTAATTTGTTTGAGAATATTGTCTGCAGATTTGCATCTGCCAAAATCGGTGTGACAACTACGTCAACAGTAAAGTTACCGTCCTTATCTTTGGTTGCCTTCTTCACTTCATACTGAACCTTTGCTCGAATCTCAGCCTCTAATTTCAAGTATTCTTCCATTTCTGCGTCCGTAATCTTAAGACCGGACTCATTCATGGATGTTTTTAAAGACTCATTGAACTCGTCTTCCATCTGCTTCCTTGCCTCTTCTTTTGAAACACCGATAACATCTGCATATTCATCATATTCTCTATGGAATTTTGCATCCAAAGCAGCTTTCACATATCCCTTTGCATCAAAGTCTGCTGCTCCACATCCACCTAGTGCAAACAGCATTATTCCTGTCAATAGCAACGCAACTAATTTTTTCATCCTATTTCTCTCCTCATTTGCCTTTATCCATTTTGCATTCGTATTGTACCTGACAGCAATTACCTTATGATAATTGAATCATTTTCTTATAAAAATCTACACCTAAAGGTAATGCACCTTGATAAATATTTTCATTCAAACCGTGAATACTTGCATATTGCTGGTCATTAATATAAAGCGGTGCAAATCGCAAACAGTTATCGCTGAGTTCACGATAGAACTTCGCATCCGTTCCGCCTGTCATAACATATGGACAGATACCAATTCCCGGATAAACCTCTGAAGCTACTTTTTCTACCAAATGAAATGGTGCATTGTTATAATCTACCACCGGGCAAGCGTAATCTTTATAAATCACTTCTGTTTCGATATCATATTTCTTTGCTATATTTGAAATCAATTCCACGCTTTCATCCGTATCCTGATGTGGAATAAATCTCATATTTCCTGTCACATAAGCCTCCTGTGGAAGCACATTCAGACCGTCAGAGCCTTTTGCCATAGTAAATGCCAACGTTGTGTGAAGCATGGCACCTCCCGCAGAACTAATCACAGGAAGCAGCTTTTTAAGTAAACCTTCAAACAGCCACATATTTGCAAAAATAAGCTTCATTCCAAACGCCATATTCGGCGCCATTCTCTTAAACATTTCTTTTACTGTTGGATTAAACTTGTTCACAAATGGGCTCTTCTTTTCCACGTCTGCCATGAATTTCCCAAGACGAACAAGCGGTGTATTCTTCTTCGGTGCACTGGCATGTCCGCCGGTACTTTTTGCAATGAACTTCACATCACCGTAACCTTTTTCCAGAACCCCCACCATACCGTAGGTTCCTTTTACGCCGCCAACCGGTTCCTCTAAAATCATGCCGCCCTCATCCATAAGGTAGGCTAATTTCACGCCTTGACTCTTCAAATATTCAACTGTCAACGGAGCTCCGTCTCCACTCCATTCTTCCGTGCAGCTACTTGCAATATACACATCGCCTTCCGGTTCAAAACCATCTGCCATTAACTCTTCTACCGCAGTCAGCATACAGAAAAGGCTGGCTTTCGTATCCACCGCGCCTCGTCCCCACACGCGACCTTCTTCATCTATATCACCGGAAAACGCCTCATGTTCCCATTCCCCTGTTGCCTCTACCACGTCATGATGACTCATGAACAGAATCGGCTCATGATTTCCTTTTCCATTCCATTTGAAAAGCAAACTTCCGTCAAATACATGCTTTTCACAGGTTTTATGTACGTTTGGAAACATTTCTTCCAAAAGCTGGTGGAATTCCAAGAACTTTGTTCTGTCAGAATCAAATCTGCTGGAAATTGTTTCCTTCTGTACCATCTTTGAAAGCTGTTTCCCATATTTTTCGGCGCGCACGCCTTCGTCTAACTTTACTTTTGCCGTCTGTGCCGATGTCGGTTTTAAAAATACTGCGCGCAAGAGTACGACTGCAATAAGCAGCACTACCAATGCTAAAACAATCCATAAAACTTCCACTTCAACACACCTTCTCTCTTATAATTTTCCTTTTTTAAATAATAGAAATCCAATCAAAAGAGCCAGTGCTCCGCTTGGAATCATCAAAATGCTGGTCTGCGAAATCATTGATGGTACCAAGATGCAAAGTAGCGACATCAATACCACCGGAATCACTGCAATCTGTGGACTCTTTGCAAAATATTTAAGACCTAATGCACCAAAAAGTGCCGGAACCACATAGTCAAATGCTGGAGCCAAGGTTTCGCTTTGCAATACTGGTTGTAATGGAATCAACAACACAACTCCTACCACAATAACCAAGGTTGTTACAATCGCACTCGTCGCCGTACTAATAGTAGAAACAATCTCGTTCTCCGGGGTTCCCACTTCTGTACCTGCAATATCCCTTGCGTTCATTGCACATGGTATCTTCATATTTGTCACATTACCCGTAATAAAGGAAATGTAACTTCCACCTGCTCCAAGCATCGGAGCATATACCAAAAACTCCACAATCGCTACCGGAATGTAAACAATTGCAACCTTTGCAAATCCTGCCCAGAAGCCTTTTCCATCGATGGATACACCGTTAATGCCCGCAATGATAAATGGAACTGCAATAAGCGCAAGCATTCCTAAAAGCATCGTGAGTTTTCCGATTCTGTGGAGGCCTTTATTAAAATCTACAAAGAACTTTTCTTTTTCATTCATCTTTCCTACCTCCTACAAAATCCCTATTAAAACAGCGCCTGCCATTGCAATTAACATACTTGCTGCAAGACTGAAGTTTTCTAATACAACTTTGCCTTTTTTCTGAATAAAATATTCAAAAATCGCCATAGCTGCTGCTGCAATTACCGCAACAACAAGTGGCATGAAATCGCGAACCAATCCGGCATCTGTGCTTCTTCCGGTAATTGCTTCTCCGATATAAGCACCAATATATGCACCGCAAAGGCCAACAAACATGGCTGTAGTTGCGTGAGCACCAAATCCCGGTTTGCCACTCTTTTCTTTCTTTGGTGCTTTTTGAAGCTTTCCTAAGTATTTCTTTAAGAAGAATAGGCAGCACACAACACCGCCTAATATACCAACTGTCATAACCAATGCAATGGTAACAAATGCTCCCATGCTCATTGCCTCAGGCTTCAATGCTGCAAGACCGATGCTTTCAGCAGCCATCTGCGCTACATTCAGTTCATATTGCAATGCACCGATAACGGACAGTCGAAGCCAAGAAAACGGAACACCCAGGCTTCCACTCAGTGCGATAACACCAAGTAAAATACTGATAGACGGCAGCAACGTAAAGGTTGCACTGGAAATAATGGTCTTTCTAAGAACCGCCTTATCCATTCCGATTTTAATTCCGGCGCGATAACTCTTAATCAAGAAAATCAGGCACATAACTGTAATAAATGCAAGTACAATCCCTACAATTAAGTAAAGCACTCCCGCATTTACCTGTGATAAATAATCTCCCATTTTACTTCCTCTCTTTCTTTGTTCAAGACTCTTGTTACTCACCACTTGTAGAAGCGGTAGTCATCTCACATCTGATATTGGCAACTGTGCAAGTACAATTGCGACAAACATAAATATACAACCGGTCAATTCTCTGGATGTCAATGTGTCACCAAGAATGATCCAGCCTGCCAAAACAGCTACTACCGATTCTAAGCAAAGAATCAAGGAAGCAACTGTAGGATTTACATTTTTTTGAGCCACTACCTGCAAGGTATAAGCCACACCACTTGACAACGCACCCGCATATAAAATGGACCATTTTGCATCCATGATATTTGTAAAACTCGGGTTTTCCACAAACAGCATAATGATTCCTGAAAGTATTCCACACACGAAGAACTGAATGCACGAAATAACCACCCCGTCCCCCTTTGGTGAGAAATAATCAATGACCAATATATGAAATGAAAACAGCAGCGCACAGATTAATACCAAAACATCTCCTTGTGCCACCGTAAATGCCCCTTTTGGCAGGCAGAGCAGATATAGCCCTACTACAGAAAGCACAACGCAGAGCCAAATGAGAATCGGCACCCGTTTTTTCAGAAATAATCCCAGTATTGGCACAATCACCACATACAAGGCAGTGATAAATCCCGCCTTCCCAACAGTTGTATACAGCATCCCAATCTGTTGAAAATTGCTTGCAGCGCAAAGTGCAAAACCGCAACAAATTCCACCAAGCCATTCATATTTTGTTATTCCCATCCCCGCGGAGCGTGTCTTGCTTGTTATAGAGTCTGTCTTGACAGACTCTCGCGCGAGATGCGGTTGCGTAGCAACATATACACCCTGCGCATCTCTGCGCATCCCCGCGGAGCGTGTCTTGCGTAGCAAGACAATGCAAGGAATTAATACAACTCCGCCGATGATACTTCGGGTAAAAGTGAAGGTAAAGGGTTCCACGTGCTCCATACCTACACTCTGTGCCACAAATGCACTACCCCATATAATGGCGGTTAATAATAATAAAAATGAGTTTCTTACTTGTGTCTTTTTCATCCAGTCACCTCATTATTCCTTGCGTTCCAGTACCCTGTCACACAGTTCCCACACATCCTTTCGGTGGGTAACCAAAAATACGGTGTAATCAGACATTTGTTTTAGCGATGTAATCATTCTACGTTCTGTATCTGCATCCAAGGCAGAGGTCGCCTCATCCAAAAGCAAAATCGGGCAACCGCTGTAAACTGCTCTGGCAACTGCCAATCGTTGCATCTGCCCTTCAGATAATCCATCACCGCGCTCTCCTAAAACAGTATCATAACCATTTGGAAGTTCACTGATAAACTCATGAGCGCAGGCTGCTTTACATGCCTCCTCCACTCGATTTCTGTCAATCATATCCGACGTTTCTGCAAATCCAACTACTTCCCAAATAGGACCACTCATCAAATAATTACCTTGTGGAACGTAGGCAAACATTCCCGCCGGAAGCTCTGACAATGTAAGGCTTCCATCTTCTGTCTCAATATGAATGTTTCCAGCCTGTGGCTGATAAACAGACAACAACAATTTCATAATCGTACTTTTTCCGATGCCACTGCTTCCAATCAAAGCTGCAAACTCACCCTTGTGTACGTCAAATGACTCATTTTGCAGTACCGGACGGTCTTCATTATAAGCAAAGGAAACATTTTCAAAAGAGATAGATTTCATCTTGGCATATACTTCTTCTCTTGTTGCCTTCTCTTCTATTTCCTTACAGTGACCGTTCTGCTCTGTAATCTCCATCAAACGTTCTGCACTTGCAAGCATAGAGGTATATTTCGGGAATGTACTTCCTATATTTGCAAATGGGGTCTGAATCTGTCCAATTAACTGGATAACTGCAGTTAATGTACCATATGTGATTTTTCCTTCTATAATTCCCAAACCACACCATGCAAGTCCAAATAAATATCCACCTTGAATGCAAAGACGCAAACCACTTCCCATTACATTAAACAAGTTCGTTCTTTTTCGTCTAATACGTCTGTGCATCTTCATTTTTACAGTGCTTGATGTTTGAATTTTTTCTTCACAACCAAAAGCATGAATCACCAACAGGCTTTCCAGAGACTCTTGCAGAAAACTTTTCACTTCCCCGTCTGCTTCCTGCACCTTTTTATGTAATCTTTTTTGCCATCTGCGTGGCAAGATTGACAACGCAGCAATCATACAACCTGCAATTAAAAAGATAAGCGCAATACTCCAATCGATGGTGCCCATGACTAACAAAACACCCACAATTCGTACTGCCATAGACGCAAGACTTGGAACCAGCGTAACTGCACCATCTGTAATAATCGCAACATCTGATGTAATTCGGTTCATCAATTCTCCCGTGTGATACTCCTTCACTCGGGCATAATCAGTCTGTAAAATTCCTTGTAATGTTTTCTGGCGCAAACGATTTTCAATCGCAGCATACGTATCCTCTTCTAAAAAACGATTGCCAAAGCGCAATAAAATTTGTAAACAGATTAAGAGAGCCAGCGCGAAAACAGCATGCCAAAAAGCCGTATAATCCTTTGATACGGCATTATCGATTACACTTCTCATAAGCAAAGCAAACACAATCCCACTGATTGCCATAATGCTTTGAATAAATGTGAGCAAGCCAATCATCCATTTTCGTTTATTTAACGCTTTCGCAATCCATTTTAATGTTCCCATTCTTTCTCCCACATGTACCATCTAGTACTTGGCATCTATTTTTTCCAATTGTTTTTTCACTTCAGAAAGTTCCTTTTCCAAAGCCGCTTTTTTCTCCTGGTATTGGCTCTCTATCTCTGGCGAAACTCCTGCACTTCTGCCACGGAAATGTTCTCTCGCCTCACCTATGTTAGAAGTAATCAACTCTTCCGTAGCTTCATATTCATCAAAACAATTCAACATAGAACGGAAGGAATTTTCATTGTAGAGCTCCTCCTCTAATTGAAAGCCTATCAAATATGCCAGGTTTGCATCCTGTGCAACCGCTTCTCTGAGCCACAACCTTGGCTTAGAAGTCATCATACCAACAGCACCCACATGCCATACACCTTCTTCATGCTGCAACTGCAATGGATTTTCCTCTTCCTTCTTGTTTACCACTGCAATAGAGAATCCAAGCTCTTGCATTGTATCATCTAACTTCGGTTCATATGTATCGTGTGGGAAATATACCACTTCGCTGCTTTCTATTCCCAGCACCGTTAATCGGTTTTGCAAATTCGGCCACCATTGCTTTGGCGCTCCATCTTTCTGCCATGTAATTGCAACCTGCCATCCTGCATCAATCAGCTCCTTAAATTGGTCTACTGTCATACAACCTTCTTCTCCAGGAAGCTGCTTTGCTGACAAGGCAAGTGTTCCTGTGTATTCATATTCCTTCATGATTGGGTAGCATTCACTATATACCTTCTCACTTAAATCAGTAAAGATAACCTGTACAATCGCATTTGGAGCTTTGCTTTTCTCATACTCTTTTTGCAAAGTGTCCAGCTCTTGTTCCAACTGTTCCTGCTTCACAGTCAGCGGTCTACGTTGTTCGTACAATTTTTCATGTTGTACCGCCTTCTTATCTTCCTCTTTTTGCACTCCCCAAATAAAAGCAAACAAACCTATTGCAAGCACAATTGTCACAATAGGTATGATTTTCTTATTCATTTTGTTTCCCCTTTCTTAAACAAATGCCAAATCCTTCTGGCAATTCCTCGTGCGATTCCTCTTAATCTTCTGATTGGAAACGCTGCGCAAGCTATACGTGAATACATTTTGTATTGCCAGCTCTCCATATTAACCTGCTTTGAACCTCTATAAAATCCAGTCAAAACACCCAAGATTTGCTCGTCTGTAATTCCATACTCTTTCCGTTCACAATTGTCTCCGCATATAACATAAGAGTCCGGACGCACCTCCACAATGCGGTGCAATATGTAACGGCTGCCACATTTATACAATGGTACATCATATTTCTTCAGACGCCCCTCATAAGGTTTTACGATAATCGTATCCCGTCTGTTACGTAACATTGGATACATACTGGTACCGGCTGTAGTACAAACAAGCATTCCTTGCTCTTTTATGACTTCTTCTATCTGTTTGATATTATTCATTTACTACAAATCCCATTTCTAACATTTTGTTAATAAATTCTTTTGTATCCTGTAGAGCCTTTTCTTCGTCAATCTCATATTTTTCCTGAAGCCCTTTTGCAATATCCGTCTCAGAAAGACCTTCTTGTAAACCTTGCCAAATCTCTTTCCCTGTATTATTTAATTTAATCATCCCATGGAAATCTTTGCTTGCTTCGCCTGTTGCAATCACCATATTTTGACCTGCAACTTCACGAAGTACGAAACCTCTCTTAATCCGCATGGCACTTCCTCCTTGTATTAGCCCATATATTGATGAGTATAACACACTTTTATGGAAATATCTACTTAATAATACTTCTTGAGTTTCCGCAGTTTTATCCACAGCCTCCCTCTTTTCTACGCATTATTATAAACAACTTTAAAAAAATGCCCAAAATACAAGGAATCCTATTC
>JAXJXL010000175.1:0-2186 GCA_036307525.1 Faecalimonas sp. | reverse complement strand
TATTACCTCTGACGGAAATCTGCCGTTGCTGATAGTCTATTCCGTAATGTTCTGCCAATTTTGCAAGCCAAACATCTTTTGAATTACATCCATAGACTCAAGGGTGTCCCATAAATTCTTTACTGCCTTTTGTGTACCAGTAATCTTGTAAGTGGTGTAACAGTTGTTTGCCATACTCTTAACGTATTGAATTATAAATGTTGATAATCTCCATCCCCATAGACTTTGCCTTTTTATAAGTATAAAATGTGCCACCTTTATATTTGCCATCATACAAGGTAATAAGCCGTGAACTTCGTTGAACCATATAGTCATTTCGTCGCAAGAAACATTGTTGTTGATAATGTTCGCTGACAATAATAGTTTCATCCACCTCATTTAGAATACGTTCATATTCCACTTTATGCTTTTCATTCCATCGCTCAGCCTGTTCACGATATGGTAGAACTGCTATAATTTTAATCTGCGATAATTCAGGCTTCAAAGAAAGGACAGCCTTAGCAGCCAATAAATCAAATCCTATTGCCATTCCACAATAGAAACAATGATAACCCTCGTGATAGGATTTGGTTATCTCATTTCTCAAAAGTTGCATAATTTCATTTTGTTTTGCAAATGGTACAATCCTATGTCCACTAAAGCAAACCGATTTCAATGTCTCAAATTCTTTTTTCATTTTATACTACCTTATAGTGAGTTCTTGCTAAAAATACACCGCCAATTACATTTGCTCCATTACTTTCAAGTTGATGGGCGTATGTTGCGTAACTTATGCCCTTGGTTATTATATCATCAAAAACCAATACGCACTTTCCATTAAAGAAAGCAGAATCAAAAACTATGTTTTCTTCCTTACGAATATCAAGTTCTTGTTTCCGGTTCTTATGAAGAGGTCTTCTCTCCTTACTGATTGTTACGTGTTCATAGCCGTTGATTGCACCCGTTAGTTCGCATACTCGTTCGCAGAATGCCTTGTAGCGGATTTCATTTTTCATACTTGTTGATGCAGGGACAGGTGAAAAAACGACATTGCCACAATCGAAACCACATAGTTCATTCATGGCAAAAGCAGTTCGTTGGGCAACTTGTTCAAATGCTCTTCCATCCTTAAAATCATAGATGACTTTTCGGTCGTTGATTTCACGTTCGCCTACATTCTTAATCCGTGTAGGGAAATATTTGTAAAACCATACTTGAGGTTTATCCAATTGTCTTTTAAGTTCGCTGCACAACATAAGTTTCATAAGTTTTTCTTTTCCCTCATGTAGATTCAATTCTATTTTGGGCGGTTCAACAATTATGTTGCGTCCAAGATGCAGCTGGTCCAAAGACAAAGGTTCTACTACAAAATACTACCTGAAAGTGTGGAGATTTTGCAGTAGACATGCGGCTCGACCTTTAAGGCTTTGAGACAAAGCAAATAACTTTGCAACACAATTCTGAGCCGACACAAAAGAGTTGTTATAGTAAATCTATAAAAGAAGATGTATGTAGTTACATAGTTATATAATTATATACTTGATTAAAAATATAATTGGTCAAATCTTTGGCTATACCAATGTTTTTCAATATCTTTGCATATACTTAATTATATAATTATATAACTCAATGGAAAACAGAATAGTATTGTTCAGCAATATAAAGGGTGGTGTGGGAAAGACTACGTTGTGTGCTCTTTTTGCAAGCTATCTCGCAGAGAAAGGCATACCAGTATTTGCAATGGATGCAGACTTGCAAGCATCCTTGTACCGTCACAGACAGCGTGAGAAGAATGTTGATCCAGATACATCTGCTCCATGGGCTGTTGAGATGCTGAACACCTCAGACGGGAAGAAACTGGAGGAGACCATCAGCAAACTTAAGAGCGTTCCTGGTATTGTCTTGATTGACTGCCCGGGTAACTTGAACGACCGAAATCTTGAGCATATATATAAGGCTGCTGATGTGGCCGTAATCCCCATGTCTTTCGATGCGGATACAGTTGACGCAACAGGTATCTTCATTAAAGCATTCAAAACTATTTCGAATGCAAAGCTCTTGTTCGCACCAAACCGAATAAATACGTCAGAGGGTAAGGCTGAAGAACTTCGCCAACGCACTCAGACAACCGAGTTCTTGGGTCTGGTGGGAACTGTACTACCTAGAATCAAGCAAAGTGTAGTAGTTAAGAGATATACAACACTGTA
>JAXJXL010000174.1:0-5488 GCA_036307525.1 Faecalimonas sp. | reverse complement strand
AGTGTATATAGACATTATGGAGTCAGCCTTCCACACTCATCTTATTCTATGAGAAGAGTGGGATATAAGGTAAGCCTTAAAGACATTCAACCGGGAGACATTGTATGCTTCCCAGGACATGTTGGAATCTATGCTGGAAATGGACAAGTTGTCAATGCAATTAATGAGAGAAAAGGGATTGGCATGTCAGATTTGTATGCAAGAAAAATCATTACCGTAAGAAGAATTTTTTAGTTTTGTTGTTAAAAATCGGATATTTGTACAAAATGTACAAATATCCATTTTTTTGTAGAAATTTGAAGAAGCATTTTTTAAAAGTTATCCACATTAAAAAAAGAAAAAAACGTGATAAAATCGTGTTTTCCACAAAGTTATCCACATTATCCACAAAAAAAGTGGGTAAAAGTGTGGATTACTTATGTCTAAAAAAGAACAAACGTTTTGTTCATATATTATAAAAATCATTTTTTGTCGAATAAAATTTAATTAAAAACTTGACTTTTGAGTAGTCAAAATACATTAAAAAATGAAAAAAATTAGTCTGACAATTCAAACGAGACTTTCAAAATTGGAAGAAATATTGTATAGTAAGGATTGTAAAAGTCTAGATAAGGAGAAAGCTGTATGAGAAGACAAAGAGATAAGAAAAAAAGTAGAATTATAAATATCGTACTCTGTATTTTGGGGGTATTATTTTTAATAATTGCATTTGTAGTGGGTTCTATCTTTATAGAATATAACAGTACAGGAGAGGGGACCAAAGAAACTGTAACAATTGAAATTGAGCAAGGGTCCGGCTCCTGGGATATTGCTGACCAACTAAAAGAGGAAGGTTTGATTCGATATCGTATTGCCTTCTTCTTAAAAGCGAGGAGCATGGGGGCGAGCGCAAAGCTGAGATATGGAACATTTACTCTTCATAGAGAGGCTGGGCTACAGACCATCATCGAGGATTTGACAAGCGGTGGAGCCAAGAAGGAAGAGCAGATGTTTACTGTTCCGGAAGGATACACTATTGAGCTGATTGCAAAGAAACTGGAAAAAGAAGGAATCTGCTCAGAGAGTGAATTCTTGCAGGCCGTAGAAGGAGACTATGATTATTGGTTTTTGGATTCCATACCGGAAGATGCGAAGCTAACATATCGTTTGCAAGGGTTCCTTTTTCCTGAAACTTATGCGATTAGTGAAGAGATGACAGCAGAAGATATTGTGAAAGTCATGTTAGAACAATTTGATAAAAAATTTACACCAGATATGAAGAATAAAATGGATGCACTTGGGAAAACCGTGTTTGAGGTGGTAATTGAGGCTTCCATTATAGAGCGTGAAACCAAGATTGATTCTGAACGAGTAACTGTGGCAGGTGTAATCAAGAATCGTTTAAAAAAAGGAATGAAACTGGAAATGTGTCCGACTGCCTTGTATCCTTTGACAGAAGGAATCTATGATAAAACTACGGTTACCAAGAATGATACACGAGTTGATTCCCCATATAACACTTATATAAATAAAGGATTGCCGGTTGGTCCTATTGCAAGTCCAGGCCTGTTGTCATTAGAGGCAGCATTGAATCCGCAGGAGCATGAATATTTATATTATCATACCAATACCGATAAAAATGACGGCAGTCATATTTTCACAAAAACTTATAAAGAGCATCTTGATACACAATAAAAAACGTATTATAATGAAGAAACGAAAACTTAAAGGAGGAATTAACATGATTAATAGAGACACAACAATTGGTGAACTTCTTAGAGAAAATATGAATGTTGCACCAATTTTAATGGAAATGGGAATGCACTGTCTTGGATGTCCATCCGCACAGGCAGAATCAATTGGAGATGCAGCATTTGTTCACGGAATTGACCCTGAAGTATTGGTTGAGAAAATCAACGCTTTTTTACAGGCTAATGAATAAGAGATAATAAAAAGACCCGTTGTTTTGATAACGGGTCCTTTTTTGTGATAGAAGTATTTAAATCTGACATAATTGTTGTACTGCATTTGCAGATACAATAACTTCACAGTGTTCTTCCAGATATGCAAGTATTGCAGGCGATGCTTTTTCAAGGCAACCGTATTCAGACAACATATTGCAGAATTTATTAAATTCCGTAGTTGAATGATTGGATTGCGTGAAAGCTAATATATATACGTCATTTGGCGTATCCTTATATAAAGTGTTCGCACCTTGATATAGATTTGCCAGCACACGGCTTGCTAAAATGACGCAATCCAGGGTTGAGAAAGAGAACAAACGTATCTTTGGAAGACTTGGCTTTGCCTCCTTTTCGGCAACCTGTTTCACCGTGTCTGAAACAGCATCCTTTACTTTATTAATCAAATCAAGGAATTCATCAGCACCTTCTAATTTATCCAATACATTGTGTGTAGATCCAAATTTAGAAAACTTATTATCCAGTTCTTCCGGATCGTCCACTTTTGTAATGATGAGTACGATAGAATCTGAAGAAGCTGGGACTGCTTCAATCATAAGTGGCATATCTTCTGCTTCAAAACCGAATTCAGCTGAAGCTTGCTGCATCATATCATGGAAGAGTGACTTTGCTTTTTCTGTGCCTGTGACTAATTCGCTTAGCTTAAGTTCGCGGTCTGCCAAGTCAGCACGTGTTAAAGTACAGCGTATTTGATTGTCATTCAGTTTTTCAATCTTCATATTCATCACTTCCTATCCTATATATTATTTCTATTTATTTGTATTAGTATAAACAAAAACGAAAAATATGTAAAGAAATTTTCTATAAACTTTGCAAAGATATCAACATAAGCCTGTGGAGAATGTGGATAACTATGTGGATAACTTGTTGATATATTGTGGAAAACGCGAAAAACCCTTATTTTACAAGGGGTAAATTGTGGAAAACATTTCCACAAAATACAACTTGCAAATACCTTATTTTCGTGCATATAATTTTAGTACAAGAAGATAGTATGTCAGGTGGCTGTGTTTATTAAGTGAGGAGGGACGTATTATCTAAATGTTTTAAATTATTTCTCAATGTAGGTCTAATGATTCTATTTTTATGTATTTTAAGCATCAAGGACATTTCATATGATTGATTCTAATCAAATATTCAAAAATGATTTTTAAGAATCCTATCTTCTTGTCAGCGGCGGTAACTTAAATATATCACATATTGTCTTTGCAACTTTAAAGGAATATAAGTTATCTATGCCACGGCTACTGGTATACTTATAGGAGGAAATAATGATGAATGAAAACAATTTTCAAGCGCTTTATACGGAATTAGAGGAATATGAGAATTCGGGAATAAGTATGAGACTTAACAACTATCCGGCTAGTCCTATGCAGATCGTAACGGCTCTTATGGTGAGAGAGGATTCCGCCTATATGAGAGATTATGTGTGGGACGAGAAAGGACATGTGCGAGAATTGACCTTTTATGACATTTTTGAAAGTTAATCGACTACAGAACCCCTCTGGCTTAGATTAATTAATAAATTATTATTAAATTTGTCGAAATTGTTAATGACTCGTGGGAAAAATGTTGGTATAATGAATCCTAGTAGGAGGTGTGATATGGAACATATCGTCAGACCAAGAACGCAAAATAGCAGAAATAGCAGACGTGCGTATTTGAAAAGACGCAGACAACGTGACCTGATGCATAAGATTATACTCTTTATTATATTAATAGTTGGCATAATTGGTGGAGCATTACTGATAAAATTGTTTGGTCCATCTAAGGAAATGGTGAATCTCGATAAATATTATGGTATAAAAAATGAGAATCAGCTTGCCATTATAATTGATAATGAGATAGTTGGTGCTAAGGGAACGATAATCGACGACAATCCGTATGTGGAATATTCTGTGGTACGTGATTATTTAAATAGCCGTTTCTACTTGGATGTGAATGAAAACATTTTGCTTTATACATTACCGGAAGAAACGCTTCGAGTGAATGTTGGAAGTAAGGATTATACACTTCGGAAGGAAACAAAGAGTAAAGATTATACAATCCTGAAAATGGAAGGGAATACTGCCTATATTGCGCTTGCATTTGTGCAGGAGTACACAAACATTGATTTTTCGGTATACGAGAATCCAAATCGCGTGATGATTGTGAGCAACTGGGGAGAAACCACGGAAGCAACTGTGAAAAAGAACACACAGCTTCGAATTGACAATAACGTTAAGAGTGAGATTATAACCAGTGTTTCTAAGAAAAACAGAGTGACAATTATTAGCGAAAAGGGTAATTGGAGAGAAGTACGGACAGAAGATGGCTTTATAGGGTTTATCAAAGCTAATTGTTTAAAGAAGGCAGAGGTGCGTACAATATCAAGACCTTTTAAAGAGCAGGTATATCCGAATATTTCGAAAAACTATACAATTAATATGGCTTGGCATGTGGTAAGCAACAGGGATGCCAACAACAATGTTTTAGAAATGATTGCTAACACTAAGGAATTAACCACGATTTCACCGACTTGGTTTATGGTGAAGGATACGAAGGGGAATCTGACAAGTTTGGCAAGCTCTCAGTATGTAAATTATGCACATCAATTGGGAATTGAAGTGTGGGCTCTAGTGAAAGACTTTGATGGGGGAATCGGGTCAAAAGAAGAAACTTTTGAGCTTCTTAGCCACACAACAACCCGAGAGAATTTGACCAATCAGTTGATTGGAAAGGCTCTTGAGTACAAATTAGATGGCATTAATGTAGATTTTGAACATGTTTCAAAGGAATGTGGGGAACATTATCTGCAGTTCCTTCGCGAGCTCTCTTTGAAATGTCGACAGAACGAGATTATTTTATCGGTAGACAATCCGGTTCCAAGTCAATACAGCACCCAATATGATTTGGAAGAGCAAGGAAAAGTCGTAGATTATGTGATTATAATGGGTTACGATGAACACCATAAGAGTTCTTTGGAAAGCGGTCCTGTTGCGTCCTTGGATTTCGTGAAAAAAGGAATTGAGGATGCGCTGAAGGAAGTTCCTGCTGACAAGCTGATTAATGCAGTTCCGTTCTATACGAGACTTTGGAAGGAAGTCTTAAAGACGGAGGAAGAGTTGGAAGAACAGGCAGGAACAGATGCGGCAGAGTATCCTTATAACGTAACCAGCGTGGCTTACGGAATGAGCAAGATTAATATTGCGATTGAGAATGCGGGAGCGAAGGTGAAGGTAGATAAAGCAACCGGCCAGAACTATGCCGAGTGGGAAGAAGGCGATGCAACCTACAAGGTATGGTTGGAGGATGAGGATGCTTTGGAAGCAAAACTCAAGCTGATGAAGGAGCATGACCTTGCAGGTGTTGCTGCATGGAGACTTGGATTTGAGAAATCCGATATCTGGGAATTGATTCTGAAATATGTGAATTAAGGTGATAGTAATTAGGGGAAGGGCTGAATTTTCAGCCCTTCTTTTGCATATACTTTTACAAAAAACGTTTGGAGTGTATGCATGAAAAGGAAGATTGAACTATTTATGATT
>JAXJXL010000173.1:0-19745 GCA_036307525.1 Faecalimonas sp. | reverse complement strand
CTGTTTCTTTTCTTCCGGTGTGTAATCCGGAATGTCGATGACTGCAAAACGGGACATGAGCGGTGCGCTGATTTTGTCCTTGTCATTGGCTGTGGCAATCGGATAAACGCCAAAGGTCGGAATCATACATTCCATGTAATTATCTGTAAATCCAAGGTTGTCAAGAAGTGTCAAAAGCACATCCGCCGGATTGCCATTGCCTTTTCCGGATGCCGCCTTGTCAAGCTCGTTGATAATAAACACCAGGTTAGACTCTCCTGCCATGGAGAACGCTTCCATGATGATACCCGGTTTCGCATTAGAATAGATACGAGAACTTCCAGTCAACTGTTCCGGATCGTTAATGGAGCTCATATCCAGTGATGTCCAAGGCAATTTTAAAATACGGGCAACCGCATAAGCGATCTGTGATTTACCGGTTCCTGCCGGTCCAATTAACAAAATTCCGTAAGCCGGCAATGTATGTGTTCTGTTAATCTGAATAATCGTTTCGATGATGCGCTGTTTTACACGCTCCATACCGTACAATTCTTCATCCAAAATTCTGCGTGCTTCCACTGGGTCAATGGATTCAAAATAATCATTCTTCCACTGTATGTTCATCATAATCGAAAGTGCACGTTGTGCATGACGACGTTCCTCCGGTGTCACCTCATGAGAGTGTGCTACCGCAAGATTTCTTCTCGCCCACAGTCTAATATTATCCGGCAAGGTCTTTCCTGCACAATTCATGAAATCAGAAATGCTCTGCAAGCTGGTAAGTTTCATATCATCACCGGTCTCGTCCAAGTCCTCATCCTCTTCCAAGTCACCTTGCGGTGCATTGCTGGCAAACAATCGCTCAATCATGTATTGAAGGAAACCATCCTCTGCAGATAATTTCCCACTTCCACTTGATGCCATTTCACGAATCTTGTAAACCGCAAATCCATCCTCACGGTTTTCACCTGAAAGTCGCACATTAATATGGTTCTTTCCAAGCCATTTGATGAGATAAACAAAACGGGCATCCATCTGCAGAATATCAGCGCTCGTGCTTCCATCTTTTTCTTTGAACTCAAAGGCCGTCTTTCTGCTTTGATTGGTAAAGAAACCACAAGAATAATGCTCCCACTTTCTCTCGCTATTATCCAATACTAAAATTGGCTTTTCTGGTGTGGCCGTTCTTTCATTGGAATGAAAGGTTGTGTATGTGCAAACAAACTCTTCGCTATTTTCATTTGGTGTGTTGGTAAAATCAAATACCGGCATGTTAGTGCCTCCTTTTTATCTATTTATCTTTAAAAAGATCATCTAATACAATAACATTTGAAAATGCAAATAAAATATACAAAATGGCGGTCAACATCTTTTTCACCTGTTTCACCGCCGTTTTGTTTGTAGTATAACAAAGAACAAAGCGGCAGTCAATTGACATCTTTCAGCATCCCACCCAATCTCCCCCAAAGAGGGACTTTAGTTTGTTGTTTGAAAAATTTTTATTTTATATGTATAACTAAAAACATTTGACATATACTTATATTATAATTATAATATAATTATAGAAAAATACTTGAAAAGCGAGGTGACACGAAGCACTATGGAACATTTGAATCTTGTCATTGATGATCCCGACCATTTCGAACAGGAAGACCGCTTTATCATTCTGGGTCAAAGCAATCAGGCAAAACTCTTAGTTGTCTGTCATTGCTATCGGGAGTCTGATACTGTCATCCGCATTATATCAGCAAGAAAAGCAACCAAGACTGAAAGTAGTCAATATTATGATTTTTAAAGAGGTGTTGAATATGAAAGAAGAATATAATTTTACAAATGCAAGAAGAAATCCTTATGTAAAGAAAGAGAAACAGCAGATAACTATCAATCTTGATAGTGAGGTTATTGCCTACTTTAAAGTGCAATCTGGCAATTCCGGTATACCTTATCAAACACTTATCAATCTGTATCTTTCTGATTGTGTATCTAAGAAACGTGAGTTGCAAATGTCTTGGGAATAGATGAAAATGGAACGGTTCCGTTATGGTTCCGTTCCTTTATTATTAGTCTCATTCTTTCATACAATTCTTTGTTTATCCCTGTCATACTGTTACTTGCTCTATTTTATTATAAAAATCTTTAGCTTTATTTATGCATTGTTGTGCATCTGCTTTTAGAAATTTATATAATGAATAATTGCATTTCCACCTTTGATCTTTTACATATTCAAATGCGGCTTCATCATTTATATCTAATATCCCTGCGCTTACTAAATCCTTTAGTCCTGCTTCCAAAGAGCCATGCGATTCACGTTCTTTAAGTTCGTTAGGTTTCCATCCCCCTAATTTGCCCTCATATTCTAACAGAGCCTTCAATGCGAACATCATCGCATAATAACATCTATCTCCACAATCTAAAAATCTACCCTCTCGGCATAGTAATTCTGCCGTTTCCAAAGTATCTTTCGCCTTCTCTCGTAACAGAATAAAATTTACTGCTGGTTTGATTAACGAATCTTCCAATGCTTGACTTGAACTATCTATATTCGCATGAAATTCTCCTGCTGCATCAATCAATCTATTTTTTAAAGTTTGTCGCTCATCTAAAGCAATATCATCATTATCCAAAATAGCCTTTAGAATGTGAATCAAATGATTTTTCTGCATACCATCTAAATTATAGAAACTATCATACAAAGGAATGTATTCTACTGCTTCTGCGTTTTCCCTTGTTGACCAAATGCCATACAATAACGATACTCTTTTATAAAATTCATTATCGAAGAAATCTTGAAACGAATTGTATTGATTTTTCATATCCCCAAAATGATAACTAACAAGCGTAAACATAAATGCTGAACGTAATGCATTGCTTAATTTTTGTTCTGCCACATCCCCCGAAACCTTCCAAGCGGATAATGAGAATATCAATTCTCCCTTGTTAGCACTATTCTGCCCTTCCCTAACAAATGTTTCATCAAAATTAAAACATTTGATTATGTCCATTGCCGGTTGCTTAAGCATGTCCACTATTATACATTCCCATGTTTCTACTCTGATTGTTGCTATCGCATCTTCCCTTAATACAAATCTTCTACTTCCATCCTCCAAAGTTTCCAGACTAATGCCAAATGGACTCAAAACATCATCTGTCGAAACATTTTGAATCCAAGCTCGATTAGTAGTTGTCATAATTATTCCTAAAAGTTCATCATAATCCGCATCAGAAAACGCTTGACCGTATGCATATTGCTTTAACAGACGTAATTCTTTCTCATTTTTCTCATTTGCAATTTTTTGTAAATACAGCAAATAAGCCCCTCTCGGCAAGTCGATTATAAGTTCTGCTGTTTCATCATCACTCAAATCAATTTGTTCTTCAGATATTCCATT
Organism: Faecalimonas sp.; assembly: GCA_036307525.1. Lineage (GTDB taxonomy): Bacteria > Bacillota > Clostridia > Lachnospirales > Lachnospiraceae > Faecalimonas. The sequence goes on along the minus strand of JAXJXL010000173.1, from coordinate 16,377 downwards.
GTTTTTCATCGGCTTTCCTAATGCTAGCATCATTATCTTAGGAAAGATTGCCGCATTGATTTCAATGTGTCCCATCGCTAACCTCCTACTATTTAAACCTTACCCGTAATCTTATATACCAATCCTTCTTCCACTTCATCAGGATTAACATGATAAATATCTATCTTACTCTGGTCCGGGCTTCTGTCTGAGAACACTGGATATAAGAAACCAAATACCGGTTCTTCCGGTTCATATTCATCTTTCAAAGGACTTATTGTACAGATGATAAAATCATACACTTCCTCCGATTCCCAAAGACTTTCTCCATCTTTTGACTTTGACGGAATATCATACACACCATGAAATACATATACTGCAAACCTATGATCCACTGGGTAAGCATCTGCTATCTGCTCATACAAACTCTCCATTAGTGCATCATTCTTTAGTCCGCACTGCTGCACTGCTTGCAACAGCATCCATACACTATCTTTCCCCTTTACTCTGTTTTCGAAGGTGTATTCTTTCAACTGCTCATTTGTTTTGGAAAACGGAATAGTCTTAGCTAATTTTAAGTTTCTTGTCTTTTCAGCTCCCGAAAGTTTTCCGAAATGAATGTTGAATGTATCTTCTATTTCTCCTGTTTCACTGATATAGGCACCCGCAATTCTGTCAAAGCAGGTTCTTGACGGTGTCATACGCCTTGTCAGTTCCAGTATATCTTCTCTATTAATCATTGGTTTTCTCCATTATTGTCTAAACTAACTCTTCTCTCTTTATATGCTATGCCACTGGCATTCAACATTTTTGCCGTTCTCACCACATGTTGAAACAACTGATAATGCGCTTCAAAATCGTCTGATATTTTAATTTTCCCTATCGGTGACCCTATAGAAGAAACCTCAATGCCATATTGATGCATCCTGTCCTTCAACTGAAGAACTTCTGCATCATCTAATTCAGAGATATTCTTACCATTTACTCCCCTCGGCTCAAAATAACAAATCCCCAATTTGTTCAGTACCTGAAACTGTGCCTCTATATCGCTGGATATCTCATCTGAAAATCCGCTCAGTTTATAATCACACATAACTGCAATCCTCCATAATTCCTTTTTTATAATTTTAGCACAACTTTTAATAGTTTTTATTCAAAATGTTGTCCATGTTATTGCAAATATTGTTTTTATATGCTATCGTATAAACAAAAACAAGGGGATATATAATATGAGTACCAATTATTGGATTGATGACATGGGTGTTGCTACACCCTCTAATCAGAATTTTCATCTTCATGCCCACGATAACTATGAGATATTATTGTTTGTCAAGGGAGACACTCGGTTTATTGTAGAAGAAAATGTATATAACCTCAAGCCTTATGATGTAATTGTTGTAAAAAAGAATCAATTACACAGGGCATTTCACAATAGCCCTATGCATTATCACCGTATCGTATTAAATATTTTACCTACATTTTTTATTGAAAACAGATGCGAGGAATACGAAAATTTATTTACCTCTGTTACGCAAGACTCAGGAAACAAAATAGAAGCGGAAGCAGTTAAGAGGAGTGGTCTTTATAACGTGCTAATGCGCATAAGGGATTATTCACAAAACTACCAAAACTCCTATACTCCTGTTGTTCGTGCTGGAATCATTGAAGTCCTGTTCTTGTTAAACAATATCAAGTTGCAGTCTGAGCCTCCTACTCGCAACATGCAATTAAAAGAAATTATTGCTTACCTAAACAGCCACTTTACTGAAATTTTTAGTTTGGATGATTTGGCGGAAAAGTTTTTTATTTCAAAATACTACCTTTGCCATACCTTCCATCAGGAAACAGGTCTGACGGTGCATCAGTATCTAACGAAAAAACGGCTTCTTCTAGCAAAAGAATTACTTTCTTCAGACAAAACCATTAGCGAAGTTGCGGAATTGGTAGGCTTTAATAGTTACTCATCTTTTTATAGGGCATATACCAATGAATTTGGCACGTCACCCAAATATGCCCCTCGCAGCAAAACCTATTAGAAATAATTATTTATGCTTGATACTACATGTGCAATATGTTAATATGCCATACAATGACAATGTATACAAATTATACGAGGAGGTATTCAACATGATTGATTGTTGGAAAAATGAAGATTTTTATATGGAAAAAGAAAATATGATGCCCAGAATGATAAAATGCTTTCAGGATGTTGACTGTGTAGAGGAACTACTAAACAGAAAACCCGCCTGCATTTCATTTAAGACCACAAGTACCGCCATTTTCACAAAAAAGGGAGCCTACGTTGTGCTTGATTTTGGCAAAGAGCTCTGCGGAAGCATTCGCATTGTATGCCGCGCCACCAAAAGTCGTCCCGCAATGTTTCGCATCACCTTGGGAGAATCACTAAGTGAAGCATGTTCTTCTATCGGAGAAAAAAATGCAACTAACGATCATTCCCCGCGTGACTTTACTGCCGCTATTTCTGATATGTCAGACCTATCCTTCGGAATGAGCGGTTTTCGTTTCGCACGCATAGAACTTCTCACAGAAGAATCCGTAACTATACGCAATATTTATGCGGTCAACTTTTTGCCGAAGTTCGAAAAAGAAGGATATATTACGACAAGTGATGCTGAATTAAATAAAATTATAGACACGGCAATTTACACTTTGAAACTGAACTTTCAGAACGGCTATATATGGGATGGCATCAAACGGGACCGTCTGGTATGGAGTGGTGATTTGAATCAAGAAATCATCTCCTCTATTTATTTATTCGGAGACAATCGAAACATCACAAACTCTCTTGACTTTTTAAGAGAAGAGACGCCAACAACAGATTGGATTAACCTTATTCCAACATATTCTGCATGGTGGGTGATAAATTTGTGCGACCATTGTAGACTCACCGGTAACAAAGATTATTTTGAACATAATAAGGATTATGCAAAATCTATTATGTCTCGACTTAATGCTAGCATTACGGAAGACGGGAAAATGAATCTATCTCTAAATGCCAGCATGCCATTTTTCTTTGATTGGCCAACTTACGGAACTCCGGATGCGATTGTTGGAACAGCTACCATACTTATGTATGCAGCTAAACTCCTCTTAGAAATAGAAGAAAATGAGGACTGTCATGCGATAATACGAAAATTATCTCCTTACCTAGATGAACCATGCCAATTTAAACAAACACGTGCTTTTCAAATCTTGGCAGGGCGTTCAGCAAAAGGGGATAAAGAATTTCTGGAAGCTGGTGGGGCAAAAGGCTTTTCCACCTTTATGTCATACTACATATTAAGCGCTGATAGTAAAGTGAACGGCTCAGAAATGCTTTCGATTATCAAGGAATACTTTGGAGCCATGCTATCTCGTGGTGCAACAACATTTTGGGAAGATTTCCATATGGAATGGTTAGACGGCAGTGGACAGATTGATGAATTTCCAAAAGAAGGGCAAAAGGATATTCATGGGGATTACGGAGATTTTTGTTATAAAGGCTTTCGACATTCCCTCTGTCATGGTTGGGCTTCGGGTGTACTGGCATTCATCTATGAATTTATGCTTGGTTTGAAGCTGTCAGATGGTGGCGAACTGTTTGAAGTAACCCCTCATACACTAGGCTTAGAAGAAATCCATGCAAAAATACCAACAAAGAATGGCTGGCTTGTAATCGATGTGATAAATGATAAGGTTAGCATCTCACATTTCTAACTCTGTAACGTAATTTTTCAAACAGTTATTAATTCCCCTGAATCCGGTGGAATTAATAACTGTCTTTTACCAATCAGTTTCTAAAATAATGCTCATCTATTTCTACACCATATACAAACGAAAAATGAAAATATAGTATCGTCTGACTTATCTCGGTTCTGCCTTCGTTCCGCTGCCGTTGTTACTCCAGCAAACATAGTCTTCCAGACTCCTCCTCGCCCCGTATACATAGTGGTGTAGTATCTGTTAGATAACGCAAAAAGAGGATATTTCCTAAATTTCTTTAGAAATTATCCTCTAAATAATTCATATTATTTATCCAATGTCTTCATCGTCGGGAGAACAATTCGCTACAAAGTACTATTCTGTACTATCACTGTTTTCCCTTATTCTGTAAGTATTTGGCATGCTTTACATCACGTATTATCAAGTATGATTCCAACAAAATTTGTTGCACTTTTATTGCACGTGCATCAAACCCAATCAAAGACTCTTTCCTTAAAAAATACGTAAATTACGTGATAAATTTTCAATTGCTTCGCTTTTCTTTGCATCAGTAACCTCAGCATAAATATCTAATGTGGTTTCGATATTTGCATGCCCCATTACTGCTTGAATGACTTTTACATTCGTTTCATTTTCACAAAATCTAGTACAAAATGTGTGTCTCAAATGATGACAGGAAAAATGCGGAATAATTACCGGCTCTCTGTGTTCTTTTGCAGCCTTTACTACTTCTTCAGCATTGTGTCTCTCGCTAATTCTACGAATTGCCCGATTTACTGTCTGTGGATTGTAGAGATAACCAAATCTATTACAGAAGATAAATCCTGACATTCCATCCACTACCGACGTATTACGTAGGCCTATTTCCTTTTGATAGGCTTCCTCCTGCTTGAACGCATCATATACCTCTTGCATCATTAGGACCGTACGAATACCCGCCTCAGTCTTTGGTAGTGACACATGAAATTCGCATCGGTTATCATGGTCTGCTCTTGGATAATACGAAACAGTATGGTTGATGCTAATCATACGCTTTTCATAAGAAATGTCCTGCCAACGCAAACCTATGACTTCTCCTATTCGGCAGCCGGTCCCTAGCAGAACAGTAAACAGTGGTAACCAGTGATAGAACTCCGGACTGTTTGCCATGTAATTCAAAAATGCTCGCTGTTGCTCAACGGTCAGTGCATGGCGTACGCCGTAGTGCTTTCCCACACTTTTCTTAATCTGAGCCATAACTCCATCACCAGGATTGTTCCGAATAATTTCATCCCTCACTGCTAATTGTAGTGTCGGATGCAAAACTGTGTGAATCGTCTCCAGCGTATTCACCTGTATGCCTTTCTCCTTCAACAGATACAAATAGAAATGTAAGACATCTGAATATTTTATGTCCCCGATTTTTCTTTTTCCCAACGTATCTCTGATAAAGTGATTGTACATGTACGTGTAATTAGTATATGTGGTTGGCCTCAAATCTGTTTTCGTAGATATATATCTATCAAACACAAAATTCAGATTTGAATTTCCAGCAGCATACACATCCAATCCATCCAGTTGGTCCTTCTGTAACGCCTGTTCTTTCTCCCGCAGTTTCACTAAATCCTTAGAATAGATATGCTTCCTCTCTTGCGTAAAAGGATCTGTATAAGTGTACATATACATCTTGTCATACTTACGTTGTGTTTCGCCTTTTCGTAATACTCGGCCTTTATTATCTTTTCTTGTTTTTGCCATTTCGACTCCTTTCCTTCGAAAAGGAAAGAGTTTTGTACCTGCAGTAGTTCATGCCTACTGCAACACTTGTGTTATGGTCAATTCATGACCTTATTATACATTTCACCGTATCAAACATCAAGTTAAAATACAACGCTCTTCTACTTCTCTAACTTGAATGTTTCTAGATACGCCTCAAAAATATCACACTTCACCAAAACAACTTTTCCGACCTTGTATATCGCCTTTGCATCTTTTGCCAGTCTTTCAAACTTGCTTTGACAAATGCTATAGATTTCAGCACCTTCTTTATAACGGACAAACTTTTTCTTATCAATCTTTCTTTCCATTTTCATCCTCCAATTCACTTGTAAATGCTAACTCCTTGATTTCTTGAGCAAACCAAGAGTCATCTTGTATCCTATACCTCAATATGGGATAACATAGCATCTTACTTGACTTGGCAGCATTATATTAACATTTGGAAATAATTTCAATGGTACTGTTTCGCAGAAAACGTCCCCTCATTGCCAAACTGGTCATATGACTTCAGATTGCACCATAAAAATTAAAATTGCTACAAAAAATTCTATACTGCATATTCTCCGTTTTTTCTTGCTTTTTGTTATTAGTATGCTCATACTATAACATGATTTTTTTCTTGCAGAGGTGTTCTTGCGAAGGTGTACTGTCGCAAGAGAATCCAAAATCCCTATAAATCTCGTAAATTCAACATTCTTCAAAACTGGTTTATGCAAACATAACCCCTTTTTTGCCACTATAAAACCCCACAAAAAACAGGATGTTTTTTGTGGGGTTTAGTTCTGTTCGCAAGAACATATTACTCGCTCTTTTTTCTAATGTATATTGATCAATACAACATGTCCGAAATTCTATGTCCACAATTATACTCTATCAATAAACAGTTAGAATCTCTTTACTATATAGATGTTGCCGGCTTTAAGATGCCTTGGTGTTGTGCACCATATCTATCAGTTACTCCTACATCACAGTATATCACGAATAATACTATATATTTTCTACCATTTAATTAATTCAAATGAACCTCCACCTCTCCACGAAGTGTTTTTAGAAACACCTCCTTTTTCACCCGCAATAACTCTTTCCATCCTTTGACCTATATAGGAGCATGTATTAGGATTCTTCTCTATACCAATATAATTCCTTCTCATCTTATGTGCTGTTGCTATGGTAGTTCCCGAACCCAAAAAACAATCTAAAACAACGTCTCCTTCATTTGTTGCAATCTCAAGAACTCGACTTATCAATTTTTCCGGCTTTGGCGTCTCGAACAGAATTCTGTCGTAGATTTCCAGTTTCTGCAAATGTGTTTTCGCATCCTTATTTGTCCCCGCAAAATCAGCAGTCCATAATGTTTCTGGGACAACACCTTGTACAGAATTTGCTATAAATTTTTTAATTCTTGGTACTCCATTTCCATCCTTTCCAAACCAAATATTATTCTTACATATTTCTTCCTTCATCTTCTGTTCATTATATACCCAGCATCTCCCTTTGGGCGGATTATGTTTTCTCCCGTTTGGAGCTACAATCTCGTAAAATTGACTAGCTACAGCATGACCATCTTGCACATTAGCAGTTACAGATTGCCATGGTCCACGTGGGTCATTATCAGGATTTGAATACCTACTTAGGATTTCTTCTGTCATAGGCAAGAGATTCCTTTTCTTTTTAAACTCCAAAGGGTTCTTTGAATACACCAATATATATTCATGATTATTTGAAAATATTTTCCTGTTTTCTCTTGTATTTCTTTGTTGCCACACAATGTTTGCCACAAAGCTGTTTCTGCCAAACACTTCATCACATAATACTTTTAGATAATGTACTTCTGAATCATCTATTGATATCCAAATACTACCATTGTCTTTCAACAGTTTTGAGAGCAATAGAAGCGTTTTCTTCATTTCTTTAATCCACTCATCATGCGTTACTATATCCGAATAATACTCATACTCTTCACCATTGTTATAAGGGGGGTCAATATATATACAATCGATAGATTGTATATAATTTTTTTGCATTTCCTTTAATACCGCTTGATTATCTCCTTGAACCAGAATATGTGGACAATCTATTTTCTCTTCAATAAATTCACTTTTTAACATAAAATTAGCCTTCTTTCCTAAATTAAGGTTTACAAACAATAAGCACTTCTGCTTCATGATTTGCATCAAAGTTCTTATCCACTGAATTCAATTTACTATGTGTAAATGTTCCTGGAGATACAATATTTACCTCCAAAAAATATTTTCGTGCCAACTCTACTAATTGCTCTATTGTTCGTAGTCGTGGTGTAACAGCCTGTGACTCATCAAAAGGTGAATAAGACAATACCAATGGCACATTTAATTCCTTAACTTTTGAAAATAATGCTTCAAATGCCCCCTCTGCCTTGCTTTTTATACAAAACGGAGATTGATGTCTTTCCAAACGGTAAACCGCTCTACTAATGCCACCTTTACCATTTGGAAACGTTGTAGATGCTTCTGGATTATCCCTCAAACAAATTGTCTCCAAAACATGATAGTATCTACTATAATGGTATCTTGTATACGGTGGATCAGCATATATTACGCTGACATTTTCTTCTTTCAATGCATCTAGCGCATCCTTGTAATCTACACACATTGTTTTACAAGTATGATTACCAACCTTTATTTCCACATAATATGTTAGCCATTTTCTATATATTTCAAAAACGTTCAAAGTCCTATCAGCAACAATTTTATCAAGTAAATTTTTTTTGCACTCGCCTTTGTTGTTTTTTACTTTGAGTGGTTGAGCAAATTGTTTGCCTACAGTATTTACGATTTCACTTGCAGTACTTAATAACGCTGCTAGCATTTTGGTCTTTAATAAACCTTTCCTCGTAAAAATGTATTTCGCAAGACAGTCCATATCTACTGCTTGTTTGTAAGAGAAATATAACCCCCCAAACAATCTCGTAATCATATAATCCTCTTTCATGAGTATGCCTTGTTTTTTTAACTCATTACATGTATTGTTTAATGTACTATGTAATTCATCAGATAGCCCTTGTGTTTCTCCTTTAAGATATATATATATTGAACCATTATCTATAATTTCATATAACCACTGTAATTCTCCGTTAATAGCAGAAGAAATACAAAACTCCTCATACTCTATTAATGCTTTACTAGACTGTATTAAACGTATGGTACTGTCTGAATTGAGTATTTCCGTAATTATTTCATCCGTATTTACGACTTCGTCTAATTGATTAGTGGTTGCTTCACACAATACACTAGAGTAATTTTGAATATCCACAGATATAACGTCTCTATAATTCAAAAAATAACTTGTTATCGTTCCTGAACCTGAAAACAAGTCGCATATACATCCCTGTGTTATATCAACCTCATCAATTGTAGCTTTAACCGCTTCTAGCATTCGTAATTTACTTCCTAAATAATGAACCGGTCTTACAGCATTAATATCACTATTCACCATCTTCAATATCCAACCTTTTCCATATTGCTAAATCAGAAGTATCTTTGTATATTTCTGAACATATATAAGTTAATCTTTTTAGTGCCCTAGTATCAGATTGTTTGTTGCTCATTACTGAAACAACTTGTTGATATACTTGATTGTTAGGCATGACAATTTCATATAAAAAGTCTCTATCTGATACTTTTGCAAAAACACCTATCGGTCTTTTCGCACCTTCCGGATAAACTACTCCCTTAGCTGCATCCAACTCAAATCTGTAATTATGACTTTCAACCGAAACACTTTGACGTACTTCTATTTTTTCTAATGAACCATCGGCCTTTACATTTCTAAACAAAATTCTATAAACACCATTTTCTCCACATGTTGCACCAAAAAATTCTTCAAAGGATTTCTTATCAAAGTTTACCTGTGACATTCTATTTCCATTTTTAGGAATTTCCGCTAATAAAACTTCACTCTTTAAATCTGTAAACCAATATTCTAAATCCACATCAATTTCATCTTCAACTACATAATCGATCTTTGCCTTCTCTTTTTCGGCTTTACTCTGCCTTAATTTATTAGCGTCTTTTTCATTCTTCTCTTTCTCAAATTTCTTATCTTTAGGTTGTGATTTAAACAATTCCGCCAACATCGAATATGTTGCAATATCGCTCTTTCCCACGGCTGTCTTGTGCATGTCATATACAACTTTTAATTTTAATACATTTTGCTTCGCACGCTCCAGCACTATATCTTCTGATATATCAAACAAAAACGGCTTGCTATGCTCTAACCATTGCCTCCATTCCATTATCACTTTGTTCATTGCATCCTCATCGCAATCCGTCACAGTAAAAGCTTCTCTATTTTGTCTAAGACCTTGCTGAGTTAAATTTCCTGAACCAAGTATCAAAACTCCCCCTTCCCTTCTTTTAAACCAGCTTAGTTTAGGGTGAAATGTTGATTTACGGTTATTATGAATATACGCTTTAATCTCAAGATTTTTTCCGTATTTATTTTGAAGTTCTTTTAACGTTTCAATGGCACGCACATTTGTTATGTCGTCCATACCAACTACTAATAAAAAAGTACCTTTTTGGATGAACTTCTTGAAATTTTCATCTTCCATAAACAACTCAATGCCATCCTTGGTTGCAAATGCATACATCCCTGCTCCATTACAGCCAGATACACACTCAGTTAACAATGTTTCATGTAAGTACTTAGAGTTTTTATATGATGGGTCTTGAATACAAAATTGCATAACACGTTCTCTCCTCTCAGTCAACAAATTCAATTATATCGCCTATATCACATTTTAAAACTTTACATATTTTTTCCAAACTCTCCATAGAAACATATTCGTCCCTATTTAATCTAGCCAAAACATTTCCGCTTATTTCTGCTTGTTTTTGCAATTCACTCTTTTTTATTTCTTTGTCAATCAATAACTTCCATAGTTTTTTATATGTAGCAGCCATAATATTACCCTCCATATATTCGAAACAACAGTCATATCATATCACGATATAGTGATTTTTTCCACCTTTTTCATTAGTTTTTATCGTATATCGTGTTTCTATGGAAGCCATTGTCTTCTACAGCAATTATCACAAGCTTTATATCTTGAGCTATCTATACAGCATAAACAATTAACCATGCTTTCAAGATAATAGATTTCTTTTCCACAAGTTTTTCAATAATTTTATAAAGCTAAAATGGTGCTTTTGCTTCTCTTTAGAAAAAGGCTCGCCTATTTTATCAAGCCATATAATACGATTACCTCGAATATAATAATGCGAACGGCATCTGTACGAACCATTTCCAATTGATGGGGACAACGTTACCGTCTCTCCATCATATTGCATTATCCAACCATGTTTTTTGTCCAAAGGTGTGGAGATTATCTCTCCACACCCACAGGCACATTTGTGAACCACAGCATTGTAAGGTAAGCATAGATACAAATGCCCCTCACAGATTTCTTTTGGGATTTCCTCTACAAACTCAGGCAATATCTGATGAATCATAATTGATTACCTCTCCAACATTAATACTGTATATCGTCTGAACATTGTCTCTGACATCTTGATAAAAACCATAATGCTTTTTGTAACTAATTACTGCAAAAGCAGCATTTAGGGCATTTAACTCAACAATCTGAATGTTGCTTTTATATACGTTTTCTTCTTTGTCTTCGCCCATTGGAATATATCTTTCAGCCAATGACTTCTGCTCTCCGTGAATAGAGCTAGTTCGAATCTGTCCGAGCAATTGTCCTTCCACTAACTCTAAGCCAATTCCGGTATCAACGAATGGGATATCCTTCTCTAATAAATAATCAAGAATAACTTTCTTATCAGAATTACTATCCATTGATATGAACACAAAATCGTATTCCGACAGCATATGTACATTTTCTTCTGTAATGTACTCTGCATGTGGACAAACCTTAGAATGCATTTTCTCATACTTTGCACTAAGATATTCAACCTTAGTCATGCACTGGTCAAGTTCTTGTTCCGTTGCGGCTCCTGGTGCTCTGAATGCATTATGTTGCAAAAACAAATCACCATCAAATAAGGCAATTTGTTGTACTGGAGTTTTGCTCATATAATCCAAGATATATGAGCCCGTTCCACCCAATCCGATAATTGCAATTTGGTGCTTCTGTAATTTTTCGTTCAAAGCACAAATGCCTGCTTTGCTACTATTTGTATCTCTATACCTGAATACATCGTCTTGTTCACTTTCTTTTACTCGATATGTCTGCACAACTACTGTTGAATCAAGAGATAAGGCCGGTGCAGAAATAATATCAATGTAACGTTTGAATTTTTCATAATAATCCGGATATCCCTGAGGTGGTTTATTAGAGAATCCACAAGCAACGCTTATTCCGTTTCCTAAATCTCTACCGTTTCTTTGCCAAATAAGACTTGTAATTTCACTACCGTCTTTATTGCATGGTATGCTACCAGTAAACCAAATTGTGTGGTCACTTGGTCTGATGGTTTTGTTGCCATTTAGCATCAAATTCGTCACAAGAGAGCCATATTCTACCCTCTTATTGTTTGTGACATACGGAATGTGATGAACGATTATGAATGAACCTTTGACTTCCAGTTCATATCCTTCATCTACAAGTTTTCTTAAATCTTCGCTATGATCTAGTAGTCTTTGTAACATTCAACACCATTCCTTCCTTAACCTTTACCCAATCTCCTACAACCAAAATTCCTTTATCATTATGGTGACCTTTCTTGTAAGAATATGTTACCGTATACGCAACATTGTCCGCAGGATCATATTGACCAAAAGCCAATTTAATAATCTCTTCGAAAGAAAGTCTCTTTTCTCTTATCTCACGTCTTACACCATTTACAATAATAGTCGTTGTTTTTTCTTCATACTTATGCATATCTTTTCCTCCAAGGTCTTCTTTAAATTCTTTTAAATTTTCTTTGTTCATTACTTTTCCTTTCTGCGCTTTTGAGCGCACTTTAATAGGCTCTATACGAGCATTGATAGTTACATTTGAAAACGAGTAATGATCGACCTCGTCAAAAGTTGTTTTGGGAGTTGCGGAACCGAACAAAAGTTCCGGATTGATGTGTAGAAAAAAAGATGTTATTCTTTGAGTGTATATACTTGTAATGACATCTTTTGATCATTACAACCTGAAAACGACTTGAAGTTGGCCCTTCGGGTCTTTTTCTTTATGTTGCCTTTCTATCGTCAATCTTTATTTACATATCAGTTTTCTATTGAAAGTTTCCTGATATTTTTACACATGTTTGTCAGCATTTCCTCCTTGTTACAATGAATTACTTCAAAATATGAAGTCAGAACGGTGGTAGGGTATGATTCCTACTTTTCAATCGCAACTGCTACACCGTTTTTATATTAGCACCATCTATCTCTTTCCCTTTGCCTCTCGTACTCATCCTCAAACCAATTTAAAGAATTCCTTTCAGGCACAATTAAATTCATAAATGTTTTATATTTCCAGAGAATTAAATCATCATATTCCTTTTCCTCTTTTGATCTATACTCTGGTTTTACCTTATACAACGTTTCGACACGCTTACTTGCTGCCTCTTTAGACACTTTGAATGAATTTACTAAAAAATCAACATTAATACGTTTTCCTCTTTTCTGCAACTCGATTAATGTTTGCTCTGGCATCAAAAGTTGTGCCGCAAAATAATTGGTCTCGATTTCCTGTTTTTCGTACAAGTCCTTGTCTTCCGTCTCCAATTTGTGTTTTAAAAGATAATGCCCTATTTCATGAAGCATAGAGAATCTAATTCTTTCGTCTATATCTTCTTGATTATAGAAAATAATTAATCTCCCTGCACATTCTGTCAGAACAGCAGCATCACTACCAAAAGCTTCTATATCAACATTATGTACATGAGCTCGTTTGAAGCTACAACACTGTATATCTGACACCTCTTTAATTACTCTTGTAATCGAAAAGGGAAAACTATTAATAGTGCGTGACTTAAGCAATATTTCATTTGCCAACATATATGCCTTCTTAAAATCTGGTTTATAAGTCACCGTGGTCCTCCTCTTCATCAAAAATATCTTCAAATACTGCCTTTAAGACCGATTCAGCTTTTTGCAATCTTTCGTTGTCTAATTTACCTAAACTTCGCTGAATATAGTTTAATCTTAAATTCTCCGGTTTGCTTCCCTCCATATCTTCATTGCCTAAAAGATAATCAATAGAAACTCCATACAACTTTGATAACTGAATTAAAACTTCTTCTCTCGGAACAGTTCCATTATTCTCCCACATGCTTATCCTGCTTTTTGTAACATTCAACTTTTGTGCAAGTATATCCATTGTCATGTTACTGTTTAAACGAAGTTTTTTAATTCGTTCACTAAATATTTTGTTTGCCATTTTCTCCTCCATATACAATTTTGTTTTTATTGTACAACTTTATTGTACTTTTCTCTTTCCAACTTGTCAAGCATATTTTGTATAAATTTTGTTTCTAATATTTTTATGCTCATTTATTCTACATACACGCTTCTTCTGTTAAACAAATTGGTAAATTTGTATATCGTTCTATAGAGTGTATGTCCTCTTCGATAAACTCCCAAGATTCTTTGAAATCACCTTTGATAGAAAAAGATGATTCACACATAAAGTTTAAAAACCCATCCACATTATTTTTATATCTCTTTGCAAACGCATATGAGTCCTGCTCTTTCTCTTCATCTGTACTATTTCTCTTGTCATACAACACATGATCCAGATTGCAAGACATGTAATATACTCTATATGGAATATTCCATATATTTCCACAGCTTCTTAAACGGTATAAATTTTCATTTTTCTGCTTGTTTCTAGAAATCACTTTACTCACATCATCGGTGTGAATACCATCAATCTGGTAAGACAATTCCTCACATTGTTTGTCCTCGACAATGTTCCCCTCGGGAATATAGATTCCATCAGTATCAACAATATGAATAATCTGCTTGAAATCTTTAGCTGTATAATGATTATCCTTGGCATATGCCCTTACTTCATTACCCAATTTGGCAACAATATTTTGTGGAGTAACACCAACCCGTGTCGTGATATCACCACGCATAATATGAATATAAACCGACTCGGTATCGAACACCTGACTCAATGTGACACCTAACGCAGTTTCATCAGATGGTCCTTCCACAATAACGAAAACTACCTTCTTACGAGCCATATACCTCACCCGCCTCTCGGAACGCCAATGCGATTTCGTATTTGTTAGTAGGATTATACACTTGCTCGTTCTGTTCTCCTAATACAATATCCCTATAATAAAAATCACGCAAATTGTTAGTTTCTTTGACATTGGTCATACGAATATATCTCATTTTAGGATTTGTTGTTGTAAAAGCAATAAATCCCTTATCAATTGTTTCCAATGGTCTAAGGTTATGTGATGTAAATATCAACTGCCCTTTTCCTTTTTCAGAGATAATATTCAACAATTCTCCCAGCAAATACTCAAACACACCTCCGTCAAGTTCATCTACTGCAACTGTGACAGATGGATTGTTGTAAACTACAATCAAAAGTTGCAAAATAGATACGATTTTCTTAATGCCCTCAGACTCATAACAGAAAGGGATCGCCTTATCATTTTTCAAAGATATAAGCTGAATTTGTTTTGCTATTTTTCCATCCTTTGTCATTGCCCCACCTAAATCAACGACTCCTATTCTAAGTCCAGGAACTAATTGCTCAAGAACAATATTCATATTCCCTATTACATTCTCAACAATATCGTACATATCTTCTGGAATCAGAGCCGGGCCATTCAGTGAAAGCAATAAGCCTCCTACTGCTTCGGCATTCTCATTTCTATACTTAAATACCAAAGGAAGGGTATTTAAACTAATCAATCCTATGCTTTCTGTATCGATTATAAATAACTCTCTATATCCATAGGTATATAAGCCTTCAATCAGTTTCATATAGAGCCCATTTTTACAATTCTGACGATAATGATTTATCAATTCCCTGGAGAAAATAAAGCTTCTAGAAGTAGCTTTTGTCAGACGCTTTGTAACCAACAAATCCATATATTTTTCTTTCTTATCACCAACTAACTCTAACATTTTGGCTTTAGGTGCAAAAAGTTCCTCTGTACGTGTATCAATCAATGGAGCCTTCCGCATCTTATCTTTTCCTGCTTCATATGAAAAAGATAAAACTTCATCAAACAATTCCACTTTTGTTGTTGTATTGGTCGTTGTAGCTTCATCAATACCTGCAACAGCTTCATCAACTGCCTTTTTCATGCAAAACTGATACCATACGTTGTACACTTCTTCTGCATAGCGAATAATGAACTCATATTTTAACGTGGCACAATCTGCATCAACATTAATATAATCCGCATATTTCTGAGAGATTGGCTTACCACATAACGCAAACTTAAGTAACTGAAGTGCATCTATTAATGCAGTCTTTCCGGAACCATTTTGTCCGTATAAACCCAAAACACTTGCCTTATACTGCTTTCTCTTGTTTTCAAAATCAAGCGTTCCCTGTGTAACGTTTTTAAAATTTTCAATTGTTATACTTTCGATTCTCACTATACGATTTTCCATGGTTCATTCCTCCTAGTACACATATAATATCACTAATCTCTCAATAACGCAATATCTAGTTATGTTTTTGATATTTTTTATTTCGTTTTTTTAATTCGTTTTGCATTTTGGTTTTTATGAATAATATATGCAATACTAGCAAACTTTATTACACCGCGCCATATCATTATCCACCTCCAATCTTCTTCTTTACCATAACGACAAAAGGGGAGTGTCGCAAAATAACTAATTTTTAGTTATGGGGCGATGCTCCTTTTCAATTGTGGATAACTTCAGGGGATAAATCCGTGTTTTGTGGATTTATCCCCTGTTTTAGACGCACCTTAATAAAGG
>JAXJXL010000172.1:0-8761 GCA_036307525.1 Faecalimonas sp. | reverse complement strand
TAAATTATACATCAAAAAGGAATAGGATTCCTTGTATTTTGGGCATTTTTTTAAAGTTGTTTATAATAATGCGTAGAAAAGAGGGAGGCTGTGGATAAAACTGCGGAAACTCAAGGATTAATGGGTGTTGCAATTATTAAGAAAATTATGTATAATAGTCGTCACTAGAGTAAGTGTTGCAAGGAGGAGGATGAGAATGAAAATTCGTAAAGAATTTGTGCTGCGCGAGATCGCTGGAGACTATATCATCATACCAACCGGAAAAACAGTTCTAGAGTTCAACGGTTTGATTACTGTAAACGAAGTAGGAGTATCACTTTGGAATATGCTTCAGAACGAGGTGAGTTTTGAAGAACTTGTTCAGGGAATACTCGAAGAATATGATGTGGAGGAGTCCGTCGCAAGAGAAGATATTCAAGAATTCTTGGACAAATTGATCGAAGGCGGTATTCTCGCAAAGGACGAATAAGAATGTATTATGTTAATAAGACGAAAATATTAGAAAAGGGAATCGTAGCATTCCCTTCTCTTTTTATTGAGGGAGCTGCAGCTTGTGGCAAATCAACAGTAGTGAATATGTTTTTAGAAGCACATCCGGAAGTGCATTCGGATGTATTTTTTATGGATAAAGAAGCTCATGATTTTGAATTATTCCAAGAGCGCCTAAACACGTTGGTCATAAGTGAAAAAAACGAACGCTATATTGTGTTTGAAAATATAAATCGAGAATTAACCTCGGATTTTTATAAAGAAATAGCTAATTTATTATGGAAATGCCAGAAAATATAAGGGTATTTCTAATTAGCAGAGAAAAACCTGCCCGTGAATTGTTAGAACTTTTGTGGAAAAGTAAAATGGGAATGGTTTTTCAAAGTAGCTTAATATTTACGGCTGCGGAGGTGGCTCAATTTGTTTCTGAGAGCAAAACGCATCTCCATGCAGACGATGTGTATCGTATAACTGGCGGATGGCCAGGATGCATGGATGTGCTTGTGAAGTTGTCGGAACAATTGGGACCAGAATCTCCAGATGTAAAATCTGCCACCAAACTTCTTCAGAGATATGAAGTGCAAGCATACATTCAAGATGAGATCTTGAAAACATTGTCTGAGGAAGAAGAAGAGATTATGCGTCGTGCAAATATATGCCCATGGCTGAGCGAAAAACTCTGCGAAGAAGTCTGGGGCATGATGTGGTCCGGCGGCACTCTTAAAGACTTGGAAAGAAAAGGATTGCTCCTATACAACGAGCAAAAGAAACGTTGGAAAATTGCTCCGCTTTTTCGAAAAAATGAAAAAGCAACAATCTCACAAAATTCAGGAAAACATTTGGCAAGATGGTACGAAGAACATGGAGCTGTTGAGGAAGCGCTTTGGTGCTTGGATGTTACGGGGTGTGGAGAAGAATGTCGAGAATGCGTAATCAGACATTTTGATACCATAAATTTCATTGATTTAGAAACAGCCGAGATTGAAGAATGGAAGGGTAATATACCAGAGTTATGCTATCTGCGTGGAATGCATGCTTATCTCAAGCAGGATTTTGCAGGACTGCGAAAAGAAATGCAGAGGGTACAGAAAGTAGAAGGAAAACTTGCGGATGAGGTGTACTTAAATCTCACGTTTGTTGATCCGGAGATTCAAATGGAAGATTGGCTTGTTCTTTTGGAAAAAATCGGAACAAAATGGGCTCCCATTCGTTTATATCATTTTACACAAAATGCAAATGTATTCTCAACAGGCTGGAGAGAACTGTCTGGTCTGTTTGTTTGCTCGGCGGATGAGAGAAAACGAAGAGGACAGTTACTGAAACAAATTTTGGGTGAAAAAGAATGGATTGGCATCCAGTTTGCTTACGCAGATTTCGTTATGGAAACAAGGCAGCATGATATATTGCATGGAGCAGCGTGGGAGCAGGTGCTTCGTATTGCGAATGACGAGATTGAGAATCTCTCGTGGCGATACAAGGTTGTTAGCATGTATCTGTTAAGCAAAATGTATATTATAACCTCTGCCCCAGATATTAAAGAGCAAGTTGATAAATTGAAAGAGTCACTCCGTGGTGAGGAAAATGATTTGTGTCAGAAATATTTGTATGCTATTGAACAGTTACATGCGTTTTGGCATTCGGAAGAAGATAAGACGACCAGATGGATGCGAAAGGTTTCGAATCAGACACAGATTGAAATAACGGAAGCAAATTATTATCTGTTATTTTTACGTGTGAAAGGCTTCTTGCTTCTGAATCAGTATGACCAAGCAGAACGTATTATACAGAGGTTGATTCCGTATTTACAGGAATACCGTCGCACTCGTATTTTGGCGGAGGTGCTGTTTCAACAGGCGATTGTACAATGGGCAGCAGGTAAGAAAGGTGCGGCACTTCGAAGCGTGATTGAATCGTTCTTGTTCACTGGCGAATGTAGATATGTTACTTTTTATATCAATTACGGAAAAAAGGGAAAAGATGTACTCGAAGCCTATGTGGATTGGCATCGTAACAATGAACCTGGAAAATGGAATAAAAAGAAAAAGTATAATTATGGAAATGTGCTTCATATGCCGATGGAAGATTATTTGGGCGTTGTATTGCGAGGGGCGAAACGTAATGTTAAGAAACACCTGGAGGTCGAAGTAAACGAAACGGTTGAAAAACTCACGATGATGGAAACGATTATTTTGCAGGATATCAACAAAGGACTGACAAATGCAGAACTTTGTTCGGAGTTGAATCTGAAACTTCCGACGGTCAAGACACATATTTCAAACGTATATAAAAAGCTAGATGTAAACAACAGGGTCCAGGCTATTGTGAGAGGCAAGGAACTTGGAATTTTAAAATAGTGAAAATGACACATTTGTGCACTTTTAATAGAAATGTCCAAATGTGTCGCTTTTTATTGGTTACTTTTATTCGATGCGGTAAAAAAAATAAAAAAACATTTCGAAATCTAATACTTTTGGTTGATGTTTTTGGGAGGAAATGTTATATAAATAGTATTATTAAAAACATAATGAGATATTTTAAGTTTTTATATAAATTTTGTTCATTATTCTACAGGGAGGCTAATTATTATGAAACAAATCAAGAGACTTACTGCATTGTTACTTACATTGTGTTTGGTTTGTGGAGTGTTTCCAGCAACTGCCTGGGCGGCAGGAGAAACCACATATGTACTTGCAGGATCGGATTTTCAGGCACATGATGGACATACTGCGGGTGCTGGATATGTAAGCGATATTCTTGATAAAATCAAGGTGGATTATTCTACAATGGATGGTTTTCTGTTTGCTGGCGATTACGATGTAAATTATACTGATTCAGCAAATGGAAAAGCAACACTACAGGCCACCGTACAAGGGGTATATGGCACAGGTATGGATGAAATCTACGTTCAAGGGAATCATGATAGTGATTCTTTAGTGGGTTCCACACTGACTGCTAGTGGCGCTAATGATTCGGCTAATTATGGTGTCTTTGTCATTAATGAAAAAGATTATATGTGGTACAACAATGATGAAACTACCATTAAAAAAACGGCTACAAATTTAGAAACGTATTTGAATGCAAAAAGAAATGCAGAATATACAAAACCTATTTTCGTTGTGTCACATTTGCCTTTACATTATTGTATGCGTACTCGCGAAGGTGGCAATGACGGAATGCATGCGAATTACATTTTTGATGTGTTGAATGAAGCTGGTGCTGCCGGGCTTAATATTATCTTTATGTTTGGGCATAATCATTCACATGGTTGGGATGATTATCTCGGTGGAGCATCTATTTTCTTGAAAAAAGGCGATAAAATCAATATCGCTCAAAACAGTACAACTGTTTTTCAAGAAGAAACCTTAGCTTTTACATATATGAATGCAGGTTATGTTGGCTATTATGGTGATTCGTATACAAGTACTGTGGATAAGACGTTGACCATGACGACATTTGCAATCACAGATACTGACGTGACCATCAGTAGATATGATTCTAGTGGCACACATAACTTAAAATCTGCAGGTGTTTATAATGTGGAATATCCGGATTCTGCATATTATTCAACAGATACGACAACAGTAGGGACTCCATATACATTGAGATTGAATACGGAAATTACTCCTGCTGGAACAGAAGTTGAAGTTCCGGGTACTGGAACGACGACTCAACGTACTTATACTCGTGTAACAAGTACAAGCGAACTTGTTAGTGGGGGAAAGTATTTGATTATTGAAAATGGAAATACTGACTATTTCATGTTGCCTGAAAGTATATCTAACGATGCAGGTGATCGTGTTGGATATAGTATTGAATCAACTTCCGTTGCGGGAGGTGACACCATTACAGGTGATTATTACGCAAATGAATGGACGATGACAGGAAGTGGTAATGCTTGGCAACTGAGTACTTCTGCAGGTGATGCTTATATGGAATACCAAAGTAGCAGTAGAGCGTATGGACGCATTTCTGCATCTAACAGTTCGATTTTTACTATCGGAGGAAGTGCTGATGCCTTCACCTTTACCACAACTACGAATGGGTATACATATGTGCTTGACCATTCTAGCGCAGGATTAATTAATGGGTATGTTAAAACTGCAGATACTGTCTTCTACATTTATCGTTTGACGGATGAGGGGTCTAGTACTCCAACAGTAAAAACTTGGGGCGATAAATGGACTGAAATTAAAGAACCAGTTTCTGGCACTGAGGCAACACCTGGAACCACTTCCTACAAGTATGTATTGGATACAGACGGTGTAAACACTAATACTAAGTATTTGATTGTTAATACTAGTAGCAATGGAACAGCATATGCACTGACAAATAATAATGGTAAGGTTAGTGCGACTGAAGTTACGATTGCAAATGGGGAAATTGTTGTTGAAAACGATACAAATATCAATTGGATTTTTAGTGGTGAGAGTAGTGGTGCTGTGGTAAATCAAAGTCGCTATGTTTATCCTAATGACGGTAGCATATCCCTAAATTCTTCTGGCTCAAATATGACTATCAGCCATCGCGGAGATGGTCGATATCAAATTTATAGACGTAGAAATGTGACTAGCGGTGCCTATTATTGGATTGAATTTAAAAGTGGATGGACAGGGAGTAGACATTCTAATCAGAACAAAATAGCCTCAGTTTATCTGTTCGCATATGACAGTGATATTGTCACCCCTGGCACTGAAGCTACCCCTGATACAAACGGTCTTTACGGCAAGATTACGGGTAACTTATCCTACGAAGTTAAAATAGGTACTAGTGCGGATGATGCGCTTGCAGCAGTAAAGGCAGGGATTGATGGATATTATTATGAAGGTATGAGTAAGCCGAGCCCTGAGGTTGTTGGAACAATCGTTGATGACAGTGTTTTGACTTGGACTTTAGACTCAGCTTATGATGGAACTACACCTGGTGAATATGCAGTCACTATTAAGTATAATGGCGTGGAAGTGGGACGTGCTAAAGTGGTTGTTCCGGGTGTATCAATCAAAGGCTATACTGTTGAACCTGCTAAAGGTACGGTAAGCAAAGGCGTTTCTCAGACAGCGGAAACGGAAGCGTTAATTTACGTTCAACTTGAAGACGGCAAGTACTACACTATCCCTGTTACTGTAGCCATGTTGACAAAAGCGGACGGATCGGGTGTCAGTACAGGAGAAACGGGCACATTCGAGAATTTAACACTTACATATAATGGTGTTGTTATTGCAAATAACTTCACTTTAAATGTAGTAGCAGAAACAGGAAATAACTATCCAGAATATCCTGACGAAGGTGCAGTAAAAGTAAATAAAACAGCTACAGGCATTGATTTCCAATCTTCTGGTATTGCTCAAGTTGAATTATCAGCATCCGGTGTTTCTTCAAAGAAGGGTGCAGATGTTATTGTAATGCTTGACTTATCAAGTTCCATGAGTGAAGCTGTAGATGGACAAACAAGATTAGAAGTATTAAAAGAATCTTTAGAGAGTCTTATGACTCAACTGCAGGCCAATGGGGAAGATGGTCAACCAATGGATATTCGAATTGCAGTTGCAGACTTTCACCGATATTATACTGATTCGAGCAGTCCGTATTATATCAATGCAAATGACCATTTGATTAATGGTTCCATACGTACAGATGGCACTGACCCTAATCAGGTATATACAGGAACCAAGGCTTTAGATGCGGGTGCATTTGTAAATGTACATTCTTTAAAGAATAATGCGTTTTCTGGCTTGTCATCTAAGTCTGGTACAAACTACGATTATGCATTTGATGCCATTTATCAGCTTGGCGAAGCGATAACTACCCAAAATGCTGCAGCCGGAGAAGAACGAGACTTATTTGTTGTTTTTATGTCTGATGGTGCGCCATTCCAGTTTAACTATTTTAGTGCACAATCTGGTAGAGAAAGCCAAACCACAGACGCGAGATATTGGAATGACTGGCTTACTGGAACGCTGGCTGACGATATGAAAGACGCTAATGCCCGAAATGATTACTACAATGCAGAAGGCAAACATTGGATGGCAGAAGCAATCAAAGGTGACCCTGCCAAAACATATCCTGTTATTCGAAAGAATAACGCTGCGGACACAGATAGAGATACATGGGTTAATGTAAATGGATTGGGTGCAACAATATATTCGGTTGGATTCTGTTTGGCCAAGGATAAGGAAATTACCGTCAATTCAATGGATACGGTTATTAAAAATCTTGCTTCTGAAGAAAAATATTATTTTAGAGCAGATAGTGCGACTGACTTATCGTCTGCCTTTTCAAGTATTGGTAATGATATTGCTTATGCAGCAAATAATGCGAGATTTGTTGACGAGATGGGTGACAAGTTTAACCTGCAGTTAAAAACCAGCGAATACACAGTTGTTGAAAATGGAGTGAAAGTTCAGAAAACGATAACACCTACAATTGAAGTATTAACATATGATATATATACAAGACAGGATTATTTATCTGGTACAATTACGGAAGATAAAATAGGTGACCGTAAAGGAACATCTACTATAATAGAGAGAGTAACATTTAGCGCTGATGGTAAGGAAGCGTATTCAAACCTGATAGATGGCGGCAATAAAAATATTTTGGTTAATGGTGTGATTAAGGCTACGACATTTACGTATAACACAAATGTAAGTTCTGTTTGGATTGATGCGGATGAGAATTCTGCTACTGGTACGGATGGAAAAGAGTATAAACTAACATCAGAAACATTCTATTGGAAAATGGGTACCATCACAACAACCGAGTTGGCTTTACGATATTATGTATATTT
The DNA here is from genome assembly GCA_036307525.1 of Faecalimonas sp. Taxonomy (GTDB): domain Bacteria; phylum Bacillota; class Clostridia; order Lachnospirales; family Lachnospiraceae; genus Faecalimonas. The sequence continues at coordinate 1,488 of JAXJXL010000172.1, read as the reverse complement.
GGAAGGGTCTCTGGAAGGTACGGCTGCGGCAGGCTCTTATGCAACGAATGAGTATGCCACCATTTATTATGAAAATTACCTAGGAAATGATTGTAAGCAAGACACAGTATCTCCTACGATTGCTTGGGAATCTGCCAATGTTTCTTTTGCGTTTTATCTAGTAAATGAAGATGGAGAAATTATTGTTAATCAAACGACTGGTGAGATAGGGTCTTTTGCTCATAAGATTGCCATTACGAATCCGCTTGTTTATAAGGAACTACTGTTAAATAACACGGAGCAAGTTTCTGCACTTAATGTTAAGGCGATTTCAGATGATGTTTTACCTGAGTATTATACGCTTTATGACACAAGTGCTGTTTATGAGGTTAGAATAAATTCTGATTCTACAGGAGAATGGGAGATTACTGACGGTGATCCGAATGATGGTGTAAAATCTACGTATGTTACTCAGTATAAGATAGATGATGCGTCGGCTTATTCTAATGATTTAAAAAATAATACTGTGGGGGACGACTACACGCACACAATTGTGTGGTTCGCTGTTATTTGGAGTGTTCAAGCGCATCCAGATAGTGTAGTGATTGATTATGGTTTGCCAGTAGATATTTCAGTTCTAACCAATGATATGTTCGGTGAGAGAGGGAAATTAGTAGGTGTTGGTCCATATCTGGATGATTTGGAAAATACAGTTATTGGAGCAACTATGCAAAGTGGATTCGGTAGCACTTATACGGGCACTTTCGGAACAGCAACCATTGATACTACTACGGGGAAGGTTCGTTATGAACTAGATAAGAGTAAAGGAATGCAGATGCAGACCTATGAAAAGTTTGGTTATGCAATTTATTACTCGGGAAATGATAATGCTGGTTACTATTACGATACAGTAACTGTTATTCCAGCAACGACTGTTTACTATGAAGATGATTATGTAACTTTGGAAAGTTTCACATGGAATAACGGATGGAAAGAGAAGTCTACTTCGTTATGGTCTAAGGTTGGAGAAACAGTTGCAGGTACTCAATCTGAAGATCGGCCAGGTCGATACAGTTTAACTGATGCAAATAACATTTATGGTTATGATAGTGTTAATTTGAACATGTCAACATATTCTATGGGTAGCGCTATGAAGGCAACTGTAGATTATGATAACATGGCGCAGGCAAGTTTTGAGTTCTATGGCACAGGGTTTGATGTAATTAGTGTGACAAGTGCTGATACAGGTATGATTTATGTGGATATCTACGATGCCGGTGGAACAAAACTCACAGATTACTGTTACATAGTTGACACATATTATGGATACATATACGAAAACGGTGAATGGGTCGTTGATGCAACATCGACAGATGTGCTTTATCAGATACCGGTTGTTAAGATTGATGGTTTGACTTATGGTAAATATAAAGCAGTGATTCGAGCTATTTGGGAACCGCTTTACGATCATGTAGAAGGTTCAACTAATTTTGATTTCTATCTGGATGC
>JAXJXL010000171.1:0-1713 GCA_036307525.1 Faecalimonas sp. | reverse complement strand
TATATCATTTTCATACAATCGCATTTCCACCTCAATTGGAGTTGGGTCTACAGAAATTTTTTTCTTTCCAAAATGATTGAAAAACACTAATATTCCAGCCACAAGACCAACACTATAGCTGAGTTCTAATATCGGAAAACTATTTTGCTTAGTTCCTATGATAAGTTCATATATATTGTCAAAAATTTCAGGTACTCCGGAATCATTATTAAAGGTGATAATGGCAAAAGCCGAACCCAGAAATGTAGTTAAGGTTACAAACGCAATTTTGCAAATTTGCCATAATCTGTTGTTCTGTTGCTGATTTTCATATGTTACAATCACATCCGACGAACCATAACTTTGAACTTCAAGATTCGGATACTCTTTATGAATCAGCTCTATAATTTTCAAGATGGATACCACGAACCTATGCGTTCCTTTTTCCGGCACTTTCATCACCTTTATTGTTTTGAGCTTTGAAACTATACTCGGTTGGCTACATTCCATCGCCACCAAATCCCCTAAGGTAATATCGCGTTTTGTGACCTCAACACTTTGATCACCTTTGATATATAATGTATTGTTACTTACTGACATAATGTTGTCCATCTTCCATGTTCTATCTTGACAAGTGTTCCCTCTGCCTGTAGCCCGTCTTCATTCATTTCGTGATAATAATAAAGAATCCCCATAACGACTGCTACAATGACAACACATAGCAAACATACGCGGACTCTTTTCTTTGCTTTTTCCATAAACTCCACCTTCCTTCCAAAAATAGTATGTCTATTTTTTTTCAAAAGATACATCTATTTTCCCTCGTAGAGTTTTTAATATTTTCTTTTCCATTCTCGAAACCTGAACCTGTGAAATTCCGAGTTTCTTTCCAACCTCCGTCTGCGTTTTATTGGCAAAATAACGCAGATAAATAAGCTGTCTTTCCTCCTTTTCTAAGCTCTCCAGCAATTGTTTCAACAGCATACGATTAATAATCTTTTCTTCCTGTACTTCCCTCTCTTCAAGCCTGTCCATAAGTGCAATTTCATTTCCATCCTTCTGATACACCGGCTTATATAATGACTCTACCTCGTTAGCAGAATCCAGTGCCATTACCAAATCTTCTTTCTCAACATTTAATTCTTGTGCTAGCTCCTCTAACGTAGGGTCGCGTTGCAGCCTTTCTTGCATTTGTTCACGCAGCATTTGTGCCTTGTAAGACAATTCCTTCAGCGAACGACTCACCTTTATCATTCCATCATCTCTCAAAAAACGTTTAATTTCCCCAGAGATCATTGGAACTGCATAGGTAGAGAATTTCACGTCAAAGGATAGGTCGAATTTATCAATTGCCTTAAGCAGCCCGATGCTTCCTATTTGAAACAAATCGTCCGGCTCCACACCACGCCCGTAGAATCGCTTTACTACGCACCAAATCAAGCCTACATTTTCTTCCACCAATTGTATCCTCGCCTTTTCATCCCCGTCGTGCGACTTCTGAATCAAAGCGATTGTGTGGTCCATAATTCCCTTCCTTTTCCTATTTTTCTCTGCATTTTTACAAGTGTTCCTTTTCCCAGCTCAGATTCCACTGAAATTTCATCCATAAAAGCCTCCATAAAAGAAAATCCCATTCCAGAACGTTCTAATTCCGGTTTCGAGGTATACATAGGCTCCATTGCCTGCTTCACATTTTCAATTCCCTTTCCGTAATCCTGGACTTCTATGTATATC
>JAXJXL010000170.1:0-1638 GCA_036307525.1 Faecalimonas sp. | reverse complement strand
TTAAGATTTCCACTATCCGGAATATGCATCTCCCTTGGAAGCTCTGTCAGTTCACGAATGCGGTTAGCCGAAATCGAACTATTTAAGAATGATGGTACAAGCGCAACTAAATTATTAAAAGCATTTGACAATCCCGTGCCTTGATTTAAAAACAAGATCATTGTCCCGTAAGTGATTTCTCCTGTCCACAAGCGATATAAGCAATATCCAAAAATTGTATACTGCACTAGAGTTGCTACAACCTGAATCCACACATTTGTTTTAATAGAGAATAAATTGTATTTCAGACTAATTTCTTTATACTTCTCTTGCCAGTGACGCATCTTTTTCCCATAGTAATCGGCAACGCCAAAGGACTTAATGGTGTCAAAGTTATGAAACGCCTCTACCTCAAAAGACATCATTTCACTGCTTACTTTTCTTACTCGCGTCCCATAAACACGCTGTTTTTCCACAAATGCACGTGATAAAACAAACATAAATGGCGCACTAAGTAAGGCTAGAAGTGCCATTACTTTATCGAAATACAAAATAATACCAAACGTAGTGATAAATCTATATGCAGCAATTACAATCGTTGGAAGCCAACTGAATGCATTAGTACTTACAGTTCCAATGTCGTTGTTAAATCGATTTATAACATCTCCATTAGAAAATTCACTAATCGCAAGCCAGTCTGCATCCATAAGCCTGTCAAATACATCTGCCCGAATATCGTTGTGAATATCCAAACTTAATTTGATAGCAACACGTTTTAAAATACTGCCAAAGAAAATATTACATACCGTTCCACCAACGGTAACAGCAATTAAAACACCTAACTGCTTTGTTTTGTGACCAACAATAATATCTACTAAATATTTGCTTGCAATACTGCTTGCGAATCCTAATGTCGCGCCAAGTATGCCAAAGATGGTATAAAAAAGAATTGCTTTTTTATATTTTTTACTATAACTAAATATCCATTTCCAATCCTTGAGTATCTCACTGAACGTCCCGTCCTTCAGACGAATCCACAATGCATTTAAAGATTTAAACATTTATCTTCCCCTTCGTGTAAGCACACTGTATCCCTTAAGTATCATTCTTCTCATTGGAACAATTCGAATCCAGACATGCGCAAAAAACCGCCACCACAAATCATTAGGGCCTATCCATTTCCCTTTTCGGTTCACTTTTGTTACGATTGCAAAAATTTGTTCCGCCCTGAGTGGTCCTTCAATTGCAACCTGCGCATCTCCAACCATATAGTAACCTTCTGGACATACTTTGTAAATACGGTGCATGATATAATGTCCATTTTCTCTTTGGTAAAAAACCATATCACCTCTACGAAGTTTCTTGTCTGGTTTTCGAAAACAAATCGTATCCCTCTGATGAACCAGAAAGGGAGACATACTGTTTCCTGCAATAAGCAATCCAACCTCCTTCTCTTGTTCCACCAATTCTCTTAATACAGAGACATATTCATTTGTATCCACCGTTCTATTCAACATTCAACACACACCCCATCATGGCTATATCTCCCTCTGTTAAGTGCTCCATAGCATTTAAAATGTGATCTGTTTTTGCAAAATCTTTCTTGACAACAAATATTGCTCCATCTGCATACTGCGCAAGTACGCTGGCATCTGTAAG
>JAXJXL010000169.1:0-9117 GCA_036307525.1 Faecalimonas sp. | reverse complement strand
CAATCAGATTGCACAGGAAGGTGCGATTCAGATTTTCCAAGAGTACAATACAGGTATGGAAGAAATTATCGTAGGTGTTGTAGGAGTTCTTCAGTTTGATGTTTTAAAATATCGTTTGGAAAATGAATACAACGTGGATATCAAATTAGAACCGCTTCCATACGAACACATTCGCTGGATTGAGAACGAAGATATTAATCTGGATAAATTGGTTGGAACCTCTGATATGAAGAAGATTAAAGACTTAAAAGACAGACCACTGTTATTGTTTGTCAATAGTTGGAGTGTTCGAATGACCTTAGAGAGAAACGAAGGATTAATTTTATCAGAATTCGGCCGCTCATAAACTAGTGAAAGTTTCTATTTGCAAACAGTTGTAAATTTGCTATAATAAGAGAAGTAGTAAACCAAACTAGGAGGTTTTGAGTTATGGGAAAAGAAGTAAGTAATGATTATACAATACAATTAGAGAATAATCGCGGAGAGATTATTATCGCTGATGAAGTAATCGCTGTGATTACAGGCTTAGCTGCGATGGAAGTCGATGGTGTTGCATCTTTAGCCGGCAATGCAACAAGAGAGTTAATCAGCAAGATTGGTATCAAGACATTGTCAAAAGGTGTGAAGGTTGACGTGTTAGAAGATGTGGTAACGATTGAAGCTGCACTCAATTTGAAATATGGATTTAATATTAAAACAGTTTCTGAAAAGGTTCAGGAAAAGGTAAAGGTTGCAGTTGAAAACATGACAGGACTTAAAGTTGCTGACGTGAATATCCGTGTTGCAGGAATTGAAGTAAATTCATAAGGAAAAAATATTGAAAAGTGTAGCGGCATATGCTACACTTTTTTTAACATCAAAACATGACACGGATTTGTTTCAAATCATTCAAAGTGTCAAAATGGCGTTTGTTCAAAAACGCATCTGAATTTCAAGACGTATCAGTCAGAGAATTTCAATTTGATGAAAACTGAAAACTGGAGGGATGCCTATGATTGTAGATTGTAGAATATTTGCATTGAAAATTTTGTAAAAATGTAATATAATGAAAGAAAAATAATATAATATATTACATGGTATTAAAAATGGAGGTATTAATATGACTACAGTAAGTTTAAGAATTGAGGATAAAATGAAAAAAGAATTAGATGATATGTGCGCAGAGATGGGAATGAATATCACAACGTTTTTTATGATTTATGCTAAAAGAGCATTGCGCGACAGAAAAATTCCTTTTGAAATTATTGCACCTAGAGATCCGTTTTATTCAAAAGAAAATATGGAAAATATAAAAGAGTCGATACAGCAGATCAAAGAGGGCAAGATTGTACAAAAGACTATGGAAGAACTGGAGGCAATGGAGAGTGAGTAAAATTACATTTTCAGAAAACGCCTGGGAAGAGTATTTGTATTGGCAGGCGACGGACAAAAAGATACTTAAGAAGATTAACAAGTTATTAAAAGAAATTCAAAGGACTCCTTTTGCAGGTGAAGGTAAGCCAGAACCGTTAAAATGGAGTCCTGATAGTTGGAGCAGAAGAATTAACAAAAAAGACAGACTAGTGTATGAAGTCGAGAATGACAATATCAATGTTATTCAATGTAAAGGTCATTATAATGACAAGTAGAGGTTCAAAATAATCTAAAATGGCGTTATTCAAAAACGCATCTGAATTTCAAGACGTATCAGTCAGAGAATTTCAATTTGATGAAAACTGAAAACATTTGCATATTTATGCATAATTCATTGCCAAGCCTTCCACATTTGTAGTATAATGTAATGAAGTATGAAACAAAACGTGAAACTTAAGGAGAAGGAAAATGAGTAGAACAGAGCTTAGAGAGCATATTTTCAGAATGTTATTCCGAATTGAGTTTAATAGTGCTGAGGAGATGAAGGAGCAGGAGGGCTTCTATTTCGAAGACCTGGAGGAGGCTACGGGAAAAGACCAAGAGTATATTTTAGATAAATACAGAGCGATTGTGGAGAAAAAAGAGGAGATTGACACTCTTTTAAATGAGGTTTCAGAAGGATGGAAGACAACACGTATGAACCGCGTGGACCTTACCATTATGAGACTGGCTGTATATGAGATTAAATGGGATGAGGATGTTCCAACCGGTGTTGCTATTAACGAGGCAGTAGAACTGGCAAAGAAATACAGCAGCGATGATGGTCCGTCTTTCGTAAATGGTATTTTAGCAAAGGTTGTAAAGTAGGGCAAATTTATGCGTAATGTATATTCAGTAAAACAGGTGAATGCATATATCAAAAATATGTTTACCCAGGATTTCATGCTGAATCGTATTTATATCAAGGGTGAGGTTTCGAACTGCAAATATCACACGTCTGGACACATTTATTTTTCTTTGAAGGATGAGTCCGGTTCGATAGCGTGTATCATGTTCGCAGGGCAACGAAGCGGATTGGCATTTAAAATGCAGGATGGCCAGCAGGTGATTGTTCTTGGAAGCGTTACTACGTATGAGCGGGATGGCAAATATCAACTCTATGCTAAAGAGATTATTTTGGATGGCGCAGGTCTTTTATATGAGAAGTTTGAAGCCTTGAAGCGCGAACTTGGTGAGATGGGCATGTTTGCACCGGAGTATAAGCAGCCGATTCCGAAGTTCGCAAAGAAGATTGGCATTGTAACAGCACCTACGGGGGCAGCCATTCGTGATATTATGAACATTTCGGCGCGAAGAAATCCTTATGTGCAGTTGATTTTATATCCGGCCTTGGTACAGGGTGATGGAGCGGCTGCCAGTATTGTAAAGGGTATTGAAATGCTGGATAAGCATGGTGTTGATGTGATTATTGTTGGACGTGGAGGCGGTTCCATTGAAGACTTATGGGCATTCAATGAGGAACCGGTTGCGAGTGCCATTTTTAATTGTCGCACACCGATTATTTCAGCAGTTGGGCATGAGACAGATACGACCATTGCAGATTATGTGGCGGATATGCGAGCACCAACGCCTTCAGCGGCGGCAGAGCTGGCGGTATTTGAGTACCAGGCGTTAGAGAACTATATGGAAGAGATGCATTTAAAACTAAAGAAAGCACTTTTCCAGAAATTACAGATTGAACGTATGAAGCTGGAGCGTTATCGTTTGAAGATGAATTATCTGCATCCGAAAATGAAACTGCGAGAGAAACAGCAAAGAAGCGTGGAAATTGAACAGAAGCTTCGTAACATCATGGAAAAGAAGTTAAATCTTGCAAAGCAAAGGCTTGCTATCCAGATTGAGCGAATGAAGGGTGCATCGCCATTAGCGAAGTTAAACCAAGGTTTTTCTTATGTGGCGTCTGAGAATGGCAATGTGGTAAAAAGTATTGAGCAGGTTCAGCCTAAGGATAGACTGACAATCTATATGACAGATGGTATCGTTAAGGCAAAAGTCGAAGATACTATGAAGGAGGATTACAGTGACAGAGCAAACATTGGAAACAGTATTTGAACAATTGGATGAGATTGTGGAGAAATTAGAAGGCGAAAATGTGTCTTTGGAAGAATCTTTCCAGTTATATCATAAAGGTGTAGACCTATTAAAGGTCTGCAATGAGAAGATTGACACAATCGAGAAAAAAATGTTGATTTTGGATGAAAATGGAGAACAGCATGAATTTTAAAGAAGAGCAAAGCAAAAAGGTAGAAGTAATTGAGACCATTTTGAAGAAATATCTTCCGGAGCAGGAAGGATACCAAAAGGTAATCATGGAGGCCATGGAATACAGCGTTATGGCGGGCGGAAAGAGACTTCGCCCGATGCTTATGCAGGAAACCTTTCGATTGTTTGGCGGTAAAGGTGATATTATTGAGCCTTTTATGGCGGCTATTGAAATGATTCATACATATTCCCTGGTGCATGACGACCTACCGGCGATGGATAATGATGACTATCGTCGAGGAAGAAAGACTACACATGTGGTATATGGAGAGGGCATGGGAATTCTTGCCGGAGATGCACTTTTAAACTATGCATTTGAGACGGCTGCAAAAGCATTCTCCATGTATCCGACAAAAGCTTTGGAGATTGGAAAAGCGCTTCAGGTGCTTGCCGGAAAAGCCGGAATCTACGGCATGATCGGCGGTCAGGTAGTAGATGTGGAGAGTGCAGGGAATGCGGTTTCCAAAGAAGTGTTAGATTTTATTTATGAATTAAAGACAAGTGCTTTGATTGAAAGCTCCATGATGATAGGAGCAATTCTTGCTGGGGCATGCGAAGAAGCAATCAAAGATATAGAGACCATTGCGAAAAATGTTGGTATAGCATTTCAGATTCAGGATGATATCTTAGATGTTACAAGTACGGCAGAGGTGCTTGGGAAACCGATTTTGAGTGATGAGAAAAATGAAAAGACAACGTATGTGACATTGGTTGGACTTGATAAAGCGAAGGAATATGTAGAGAAGATTTCATTGGAAGCAATTGAATTATTGCATCGTTTTGAAACCAATGATTTGTTCTTGGAGGAGCTTTTAAAATCACTGATTCACAGAGAAAAATAAAAGGGGTGCTCTTATGATATTGGAGCGAATTCAGAAAGCGAATGACATAAAGAAACTAAACTGGGCTGAATTGGACGTGCTTGCGGCAGAAATTCGCCAGTTTCTAGTGGAAAATATTAGCAAAACAGGTGGGCATCTGGCATCGAACTTAGGTGTTGTAGAGCTTACAATGGCCATGCATTTGGCTTTTTCCTTGCCAAAGGATAAGATGATTTGGGATGTGGGACACCAGTCCTATACCCATAAGATTTTGACCGGACGTAAGGATGGATTTAAACACTTAAGACAGTTTGGGGGCATGAGTGGATTCCCAAAAAGAAAGGAAAGTAATTGCGACGCCTTTGATACAGGGCATAGCTCTACCTCCATTTCAGCTGGCTTAGGATATGTGGAAGCGCGAGAGATTTTGGGAGAAGATTATCGCGTGGTATCTGTTATCGGAGATGGGTCCTTGACAGGTGGTATGGCGTATGAAGCGCTGAATAATGCGTCTCATTTAAAGAGTAATTATATCATTGTCTTAAATGATAATAACATGTCCATTTCAGAGAATGTGGGCGGAATGCACATGTATCTGGACGGTCTTCGTACAGCAGATTTTTATAACAACATGAAAAAGGGTGTTACAAATACCTTAAATAAGATACCGGGTGTTGGTGAACGTTTGGTAAGTAGTATTCGAAAGACCAAAAACAGTATTAAGCAATTATTTGTACCAGGCATGTTATTCGAGGATATGGGAATTACCTATTTGGGGCCTGTGGATGGACATGATGTGAAGAAATTATATCGTGTGTTCAAAGAAGCGCAGAAGATGGACAATGCAGTTTTGGTACATGTTTTGACCGAGAAAGGAAAAGGATATGCACCGGCAGAGTTGAATCCATCTAAATTCCATGGGATTGCACCGTTTGATTTAGAAACCGGAAATGTTTTGGAGAAGAAGACAAAAGACACCTATACAGATGTATTTTCTGAGATCATGTGCGATTTGGGTGAGAGAGAACCGAAGCTTGTGGCCATTACGGCAGCTATGAAGGATGGTACAGGTCTGTCTAAGTTCCAGAAAAAATTTCCGGATAGATTTTTTGATGTGGGAATTGCAGAGCAACATGCTGTTACATTCGCAGCGGGCTTAGCTGCAGCGGGCTTAAAACCTGTTGTTGCCGTCTATTCTGCATTTTTACAACGAGGATATGACCAGATTGTACATGATGTATGTATGCAGAAGTTACCGGTCATCTTTGCAATTGATAGAGCAGGACTAGTAGGAAGTGATGGCGAGACTCATCAGGGTGCTTACGACATCGCATACTTGAATCACATTCCGAACATGACCATTTTGGCACCGAAGAATCGGTGGGAATTTGCTGCAATGATGGAATGGGCAGCATTGCATGACGGTCCGGTTGCCATTCGCTATCCGAGAGGCAATGTTTTTGAAGGTTTAGAGGAGTATAGACAGCCGATTGTTTGTGGAAGAAGCGAGATTATAAGTAAGGAATCAGACATTGCAATTCTATCTGTAGGCCATATGATGGAGGTTGCAGAGGCTGTATGGAAGACCCTAAAAGAAAAAGGTTATAACTGTAGCTTAATAAACAGCCGTTTCGTGAAACCAATGGATACGGATGTTTTACATGAGTTGGCACAGGAACATAGGCTGTTTGTTACAATTGAAGATGCAGCTGTTTCCGGCGGATATGGCGCAGGTGTTGTAAAATATTTAGCAGAGCAAAAACTAGATGTGCAGGTGCTTGTGAATGGTATTCCGGATGCCTACATTGAGCATGGGAATATTGGACTACTTCGTAAGACAATTCATTTGGATGCAGATTCTATTGTCAATAAAGTGGAATTTGCGTATGCAACAATGAGAAAATAGGAGAACACATGAAGGAACGTTTAGACGTATTATTAGTGAAAAGAAATCTGGCAGAATCCAGAGAAAAAGCAAAGGCAATTATCATGTCAGGAAATGTATTTGTAGAAGGACAGAGGGAAGATAAAGCAGGAAGTACATTTTCGGAGGAAGTGCATATTGAGGTGAAAGGAAGCAAGCTTCCATATGTCAGCCGTGGAGGACTGAAGCTGGAAAAGGCAATCGCAAACTTTGATGTGGAATTGCAGGATAAGGTTTGCACCGATGTGGGTTCTTCTACCGGTGGCTTTACGGACTGCATGCTACAAAATGGCGCAAGAAAGGTATTTGCCATTGACGTGGGAACCAATCAGCTTGCTTGGAAGTTAAGGCAGGACGAACGTGTTGTCTGCATGGAGAAAACGAACATTCGCTATGTGACACCGGAAGACTTAGGAGAGGCAATCGATTTTTCATCCATCGATGTTTCCTTTATTTCGCTGACAAAGGTACTTTTGCCGATTCGTAACTATTTAAAAGAAGATGGGCAGATTGTGGCACTGATTAAACCACAGTTTGAAGCAGGACGCGAAAAGGTTGGTAAAAAAGGTGTAGTACGTGAGAAAAGTACCCATTATGAGGTGATAGAAATGGTACTTTCATATGCTGTTTCGATCGGTTTACAGGTGCTTGACTTGGATTTTTCCCCTATCAAGGGACCGGAAGGGAATATTGAATACCTGGCGCATTTGCAAAAGGTAGAGGAAGCTGGAACACTTGCGGATGTGGCAATTGATTGGAAACAGGTTGTGGAGAATGCATTTGAAACTCTGGCAAAATAGGAGTGTTATGTAGTATGAAGAGATTTTATATTATTACGAATCGAACAAAGGATAAGGATTTAGCGGTTACAAAGCGTATCAAGGCTTATATTGAAAGCAAAGGCGGTGAATGTTTTTCGGCAGAGGAATATACATATATGCCGGAGAATATTGATTGCATCCTTGTGCTTGGCGGTGATGGTACACTGATTCGAGCAGCAAGGGAGTTTCCTTCAAGTGACGTTCCGATGCTTGGGATTAACATGGGTACCTTGGGATATCTTACAGAGGTTGAAGTGGGCGACATGGAAAATAGCATCGACCAATTGATGGTAGGAGATTCTTATGTGGAGAAAAGAATGCTGCTACATGGAAGTGTACAAGGTAAAGATGAGAGTCTGGCTCTCAACGATATCGTTTTGACACGTTCCGGAAATGTACGAGTGATGCAGTTCCATGTTTACGTAAATGGTGAATTACTGAACACCTATAGGGCAGATGGTGTGATTGTTTCCACACCGACTGGTTCCACAGCCTATAATCTGTCTGCAGGTGGACCGGTAGTGGCACCGACGGCATCCTTGATTGTCATTACTCCGATTTGCTCTCATGCGCTAAATACCAGCAGTATTGTTCTTTCAGCAGAGGATGAGATTGTGTTAGAAGTTGGAGTTGGACGTGATGGAAGTGAGGAAGAGGCTGTTGTTTCTTTTGACGGTGAGAAAGATATTAACGTCCGTACAGGTGATAAGATTCATATCAGAAAAGCAGAATCAACTGCAAAACTTCTAAAATTAAGTAAAATTAGTTTCTTGGAGATTATGAGAAGGAAGATGAAAGGGAACTAGATATGAAAGTAAACAGACATGTAAAAATCGTAGAGTTGGTTAATAAATATGATATTGAGACCCAGGAGGAATTGGCAGACCGTTTGCGTGACGAAGGATTTCAGATTACACAGGCGACAGTTTCAAGAGATATTCGTGATTTGAAGCTGACCAAAGTGGCAACCGATGACGGACGTCAGAAATATGTGGTTTTGAAGGCTACGGAAAACGCATTACTAGATAAATATATTCGTATATTAAAGGATGGCTTTGTTTCCATGGACATGGCAATGAACATTTTGGTGATTAAGACCGTATCCGGAATGGCAATGGCTGTTGCTGCGGCAATTGATGAAATGAGATGGAACGAAGTGGTGGGATGTATCGCAGGGGATGATACCATTATGTGTGCAGTTCGTACGATTGAAGATACGGCTGCTGTTATGGATAAAATTCGCAAAATTGTGTTGTGATTTTATATGAAAAGTTATGCTAAAAGAGAGTACGTAGGAGAAACAAATGTTACACAATTTGTATGTAAAAAATCTTGCCTTAATTGATGAGATTGAGGTGGAATTTAAGGAAGGACTTAATATTTTAACAGGTGAAACCGGAGCCGGGAAATCCATTATTCTCGGCTCTATTAATCTTGCCCTGGGTGGCAGATATTCATCGGATATTCTTCGAAATGAAGAGGAACCGGGATATGTGGAGCTTACGTTTTTAGTGGAGGATGAAGCACAAATACAACTGTTGAAAGCCTTAGATGTTTATCCGGAGGAAGGGATGGTGACGCTCAGTCGTAAAATGATTGGAAAACGTAGTGTGAGTAAAATTAACGGCGAGACAGTTTCCATTTCACAATTGAAGGAAGTTGCAGAAATCTTAATTGATATACACGGACAACATGAGCATCAGTCTCTCTTATATAAGAAAAATCATTTAATAATTTTAGACGAATTTGCAAAAGATTCGATAAAAGACGTAAAATCGCAGGTTGCAGATGCATATCAATCTTATAAAAAATACAAAGAAGAGCTTCAGGAAGCGAATCTGGATGAAAAAGAGCGCAATAAGGAAATAAGTTTTCT
>JAXJXL010000168.1:0-3518 GCA_036307525.1 Faecalimonas sp. | reverse complement strand
CCTCCTAGTTATTATAAAGATATCGCAAAAATGCTGAGAATTCAAGGAGAAAAAAACATGGGAATTTATGAAGAATTACAGGCAAGAGGATTAATTGCCCAAGTAACGGATGAAGATTTAATTAAAGATTTAGTGAATAATGGTAAGGCAACTTTTTATATTGGATTTGACCCGACAGCAGACAGCCTTCACGTAGGACATTTCATGGCGCTCTGTTTAATGAAACGTCTTCAGATGGCAGGAAATAAACCAATCGCATTAATCGGTGGCGGTACAGCCATGATCGGCGACCCATCAGGAAGAAGCGATATGCGTCAGATGATGACAAAGGAAACCATCGAGCACAACTGCGAATGCTTTAAGCAGCAGATGAGCAAATTTATCGATTTCTCAGAAGGCAAAGCTTTGATGGTAAATAATGCAGACTGGTTGTTAGACCTTAACTACATTGATGTACTTCGTGAAGTAGGTGCTCACTTTAGCGTAAATCGTATGTTGACAGCAGAATGCTACAAGCAACGTATGGAAAAAGGGCTTAGCTTCTTAGAATTTAACTACATGATTATGCAGAGCTATGACTTCTATGCATTGTTCCAGAAATATGGATGTAACTTACAGTTTGGTGGAGATGACCAATGGAGCAACATGCTTGGTGGTACAGAGCTCATTCGTCGTAAGCTTGGAAAAGATGCGAGTGCCATGACAATTACATTACTTCTTAACTCAGAAGGAAAGAAAATGGGTAAGACACAGTCAGGTGCTGTTTGGCTTGATCCGAATAAGACATCTCCATTCGAGTTTTATCAATACTGGAGAAACGTGGCAGATGCGGACGTTCTTAAATGTATCCGTATGCTTACATTCCTTCCATTAGAAGAAATTGACAAGATGGATGCTTGGGAAGGAAGCCAGCTGAACCAGGCAAAAGAGATTTTGGCATATGAATTGACCAAATTAGTTCACGGTGAGGAAGAGGCTGTAAAAGCACAGGAAAGTGCAAGAGCATTATTTTCAAGTGGAGCAGCAGCAAACATGCCTACATTTGAATTGACAGCAGAGGACCTTGTAGATGGTGCTATCGATATTCTTACCTTGCTTTTCAAGAGCGGATTGGTTCCGTCTAAATCAGAAGCAAGACGTGCAGTAGAGCAGGGCGGTGTTGCTGTGGATGGCGAAAAGGTAACTGACATCAAGGCAGTGTTTGCAGCAGATGCGATTCCGGAGGACGGGCTTGTGCTCAGAAGAGGTAAAAAGAACTTCCGTAAAGTGGTTGTGAAGTAGGTCATGGGTAAATCACATAAAAATGAGTTTCCGGTTCTTTTGACAGGGAGAGTTGTCCACGGTAAAGCACTGGGAAGAACGGTTGGAATGCCAACTGCAAATATAGAAGTTACTGACGAAAGTTTGTTGCCGGATTGTGGCGTATATGCGACGCGTATTCGGGTGGGTGACGAAATGTATTTGGCCGTAACGAACATTGGATTACGTCCTACGGTAGATAATGAACAGCAGGTGACGGTGGAGGCACATATTTTAGATTTCGACCGGGATATTTATGGGCAGATTGTGGAACTGGAAGTACACAAATTTCTACGTCCGATTCAAAAGTTTGGCAGTCTGGAAGAAGTGCTAAAGCAGGTAAAAGAAGATATAGAAGAAGCAAAGAAATGCTTGCAATAAATAAGAGTTCGCTCAGGTATCTGAGTGAACTCTTGTTATATTTAGATGATGTGGGTATTTGTTTTGTTGATTGTTCGTATGCAAAATTATTGTTTGAAATCTAACTCAAATCTAGTATTTTTGAGTTAGAAAACTATAGATTTTTTCTCGTACAAACAAAATGTCATAAATAACATGAATTTTTGCTCGATTTGGGTTAGTTTTTGATAAATTTTTTGAAATATACACCAATTGCCGGTGCAGTTCATTGTACACGCAGTTCCGAACTAGAAATTTAAATACTGCACACTGTACGGTGGTAGGTCTAATTGCCCGTTTATTTGGCCTGAACGGTCAGTAAGCAATTCTCTATATTCCCCATGAAAAGCAGGATGGTGCGCTGTCTGTGCATCTGCTGACGCATTGATTGCCACAAGTACACGTTCAGTATCCGTTTTGCGCTCAAATATCAGATAATGATTTTGAATTACTACATTATAATAAGAACCATTGCATAGCGCATCACTGTTTTGACGAATGGAAATCAGTTTCTTAATATACCCCGTCAAATCATTTGGCAGAGGAGCGTCAAAGCAAGGGCGAAGCGCATAGTCGTTATCCGGTGCCTTCACACCCTCCTGTGCCCATTCGCTTCCATAATAGATACATGGAATTCCAGGCATGCCCATAAGGAGCCCATAAGCAACCGAAATATGGTTTTTGTTTTTTAAGATGCTGGCTAATCTGGTTACATCATGATTATCTACAAATGTCATCAAATGTTTTCCGCGATAGAGACACCACTGTTCCGGACCAAACTGTCTATTTAATGAATAACCAATTTCAAAGAAATTCATGTCATTCAGGCTTGAGAAAATCCCTTTGTAACATTCGTAGTTCGTGCAACTGTGGAGCATCTGTTCATTTACGATAATATTATAGTCACCAAAAAGCACTTCGCCAATCAATGCAAAACCAGGCTTGATGCTTTCGCAGAAAGAATGTAGCCGCCTCATGAAATCATGATCGAGGCTGTAAGCAACGTCCAGGCGAAGACCGTCAATGTCAAATGCATCCACCCAGAACTTCACACATTCCAGCAAATAATCAACTACGGCAGGATTTCGCAGATTTAGCTTCACTAATTCGTAATGACCTTCCCAGCCCTCGTAGTAGAAGCCGTCGTTATATCCGGTGTTGCCGTCAAAATTAATGAGAAACCAGTCCTTGTACAGGGAATCCCATTTCTTTTCCTGCACATCCTGAAATGCCCAGAAACCGCGTCCTACATGGTTAAATACACCATCTAGTACAATCTTAATGTTGTGCGCATGCAAATGATTACACACATCCGCAAAGTCTTGATTGCTTCCAAGGCGACAATCTATTTTCTTAAAATCACGTGTGTCGTAGCCGTGATTGTCAGATTCAAAAATTGGGTTTAGTAAAATGGAGTCTACGCCCAAATTCTGAAGATAATCTGTCCAGTCCATGATTTTCCGAATGCGCGGAACACTTACCCCGTCATTATGTACGGGAGCACCACAGAATCCAATCGGATAGATTTGATAAAACACACTATTGTAAGCCCACATTGCTGTTATAACCTCCAAATCACCAAATACATAAGAGAACGTCCTTACAAGTAAACTTGCGGTTGTTTTCTTATGTACTTGGTTCTGCCTTTTTCGAATATTTTACCATAAAAACGTGTGTTATAGTATATAAAATAGGAAGAAATAAAATTCGAAAAAAGATAAAATTTTCCTTGACATGGAAATTGTGGCGTAATATAATATAACGGCATGAGAATAGAAGAAGCAGTTTACGCCAATGCCCCGGAGAGGACTGATACCTAT
>JAXJXL010000167.1:0-3677 GCA_036307525.1 Faecalimonas sp. | reverse complement strand
TCAATGGTGTCTGCATAACATTTTGCAAGACTGTTGTAAATAACAGATGCAATCTCACCAACCGTTTCAGGAACTTGTTGATTGCTGTTTGCACAGTAGTCTTGCACCGCTTTAATCATGCTCTTTGGTGCCAAGAAGCAGTCATCATAACAATCTACAATGGATGTGATTGTTTCTTTCGAAGCCATTTCACAGATTTCACCAAATGATAAATCTTCTGTAAATTCTTTCTTTACGGATTGAATCATCCAAAGTCCCATGATGTTTTTCAAGTAGCGGAAACGATAGTCATAACCACCTTCATTTGTGAAGTTTTCTTCCATACTCTTCAGTGAGCAGTCTGCTTCCATTCTCTCCACTCCAAGAAGTGACCATGTACCTGAACTTATGTAAATTCCATTGTCATCGTTTGTTGGTACTGCAAGTACAGCCGAACCTGTATCATGTGTTGCCGGCAAGATTACTTCACAGTCAAAGCCAACTTCTTCTTGAACCTCTTTTGTAAAGTTTCCTACCTTCGTACCTGGTTTTGTGATTTCACAGAACATGTTTCTGTTGTAGCCCAACATATCGATGAGTTCGTAATCCCAATCCTTTGTTACAGGGTTAAGGAGCTGTCCTGTGGAAGCTTCTGTATATTCATTTACTTTTGCTCCTGTTAATTTATAATTAAAATAATCAGGAATAAAGAGTAATGTCTCTGCTGCTTCCATATGCTCCGGATTGTTCTGTTTCACAGCCATTAATTGATAAATGGTATTAAAACTTGCTTTCTGAATGCCAGTTCTCTGATAGAGTTCTTTTTCTGGAATAATTTCATATACTTTTTCATCCATTCCATTGTTACGGCTGTCACGGTATCCATATGTTTTTCCGAGAATGTTATCATCCTTGTCAAGAAGCACATAGTCAACGCCCCATGTGTCAATTCCCATGTAAGAAGGAATCTTGCCGATTTCCTTACATTTCTTAAGACCTGTTACAATCTCGCGAAATAGTCTGTCCACATTCCAGCAAAGGGAACCATCCACATCATCCATTCCGTTCCAGAAACGGTAGACTTCTTCTAATACGATTTTACCGTCTACGATTTCTGCGATAATATGACGTCCGCTAGATGCTCCGATGTCAATTGCCAAATAATATTTTCCCATTTTTGTTACCTCGCTTTTCATTCTTTTTTATTATAAACGTCTTTTTTTATATAAAAAAGGACGCTATTTACTAAAATCAGCGTCCTTATTTGTTTTGTTCCCTGAACTCCTTCGGTGAAATTCCGTGTCTTTCTTTAAATTTTCGATGGAAATAGCTGGTATTGTCATACCCCACCATGCGGATAATCTCCGCAACTGACACTTGGCTATTAGCTAACATATAAGTCGCTTGATTCATACGTTTAGTCTGCACTAATTCTTTATAAGTCTTTCCTGTTCTTTTTTTTATCTCGCGACTTAGCCAATAAATGTTGTATCCCATCATTTCTGCAAGTTCCGCGAGACTTCCATCCTTGTACTTCGTTTCTATATAATTAAGAACTGTCACTTCAAACTCCTGATGATAGGCCTTTCCACCCGTCTCCATCTTCTCAATGTGATTAAGCAAATGCAACACCAGAAGACCCATTGTAAGCTGATTGCAGCTTCGCTTGTTGATTTGGTTATTCAACAAGGACCATATCATATTTTCAATCAGATTTTGAATTGGAAGAACATCTGCCACATGGAAGTAGAGGTATGAGGTCCTCCTGCTATCCTCACATAGACTGCCCACCAGGAAATCCTTCAGCAAATTATCATCTGCTCCAATCATTTCAAACGCTCTGTCAAAAAACTGTGGCAGAATAATAAAATTGATTGCGATATCTTCTTCTCCTGCCGGGAATATCTCCTGAGTTGCATTCTGGTTTAGAAATAGCAAATCGCCTTCTTCCAGAACAACTTTATTGCCATCAATGATATGTGTAGTCGAACCTTTACACATATATATCACTTCCACATAATTGTGTCGGTGCTTTGGAAAATGTACAAATCTGGTATGGGTGCGCACTTGTATGAGTTTACCCTTCTGCAAGAAATGCCTGCTATCAATTACCAGTTCCTTTCTCTTTGTGTATATTGTCTTGTTGATATTCTTTTGGCCGTCTAAGATTTTCTTCTCTTCCTCTGTAATCACAGATAACTGTTTTACAATCTCAGTATTCATAAATATCCTACTTTCGATTTACAATTTCTTCTGTGAGTGCCATATATTCTTGCGCACTTCTAGAACTTCTGCGGTATGCCATAATCGGCATATTGTTATCCTGCGACCATTCCACACTGCTATCCACACGAATAAAGGTGTCAAACACATGAATATCCTCTAATTCATGAAGACTTTCAAAGGTTTGCTTGAAATAATTCTTTCTTGTATCAACCTTCGTCACAACAATTCCCATTACTTCCAAATTCGGCGTCATCTGTTTTACTTGTTCAAGAAATTCAAACATATTTCCAAGCCCGAACAGTCCCCATGGGGTTGCTTCTACCGGAATAATCACCTTGTCTGCTGCACAGAGGATATTCATCACCCAACCACCCAAGGTCGGTGGTGCGTCTATCAATATGTAATCATATTCTTCAGACTCCATAATGCTGCTCAAACATTTCTTTAGAATAAATTCTCTCTGCCACTTTGTAAAAAGTTCATACTCAATGGAACTCATAAGTGTAGACGAAGGAATCATGTCCAGATTTTCATACGGTGTATGTATAATATAACTTTTTAAATCCTTTTGATTACGAATTGCATGATAAAGATTGTCCATGCCTTGTGCATACTCCAGCACTTCATCATCCGAAAAGAACGACAAAGAAAGATTCAACTGCATGTCTCCATCAATCAATAGCACTTTCTTTCCCAACTGAGTCAGTCCAAAACCTACATTTGCGCATGTGGTCGATTTACCGCTTCCACCTTTGTTGTTCGCCAAACAAATTACTTGTGTTTTCATTAGTAAGTATCACCTCATAATTTTTATATCTATATAATAATATCTTTTGTCATTGCAAGCAAGTATTTTGTTTCATCTTGTGCACACAGCAGTAACACCACCTCGAAACCATATAACCTCTACTTATATCGTCTCAATCATCTCTCCTGCATCTTGCAGAACAATGTGCGGCTTTTCTTCTGATGCATCTAGAATCTCCTGTGTGGTCTCTCCACTCATAACAAGTACGCCTGTCACTCCCGCATTCAAGCCACTCTTAATATCTGTGTAAATACGATCACCAATAACAGCAGTTTCTTCCTTCGAATAACCATGTTGCTGCATCGCAAGTTGCGGCATCAAAGGCTCCGGTTTTCCAATGACAAGTGGGCGTTTCTTTGTAGCATTATAAATCATATCACACACACTTCCACAGTCCGGTACGCTTCCATATTCTGTCGGGCAAACGTAATCTGGATTAGTAGCAATATACGGAATACTCTCTCTGGTAAGCAAAAGTTTGCTTACATCCTCTAACTTTTTAAATGTCAGTTCTGTATCAAATCCCATAACGATACAATCCACTTTATCTAACTCTTCTGTAATGACAAAGCCATGTTTGCGAAGTTCCTCCTTCAATGAATTCGTTCCGCAGACATATAATCTGTCGTTTGCATGATGAAGTTTCAGGTAATAAGCTGTTGCC
>JAXJXL010000166.1:0-3104 GCA_036307525.1 Faecalimonas sp. | reverse complement strand
GGTGAGCAGAAGGGAATCTTTGAAAATGGCGGAGATGCCATTGCTCTTGCGGATACGCTTTCGGGAGTTGTCATTTCGCCAGAGCAAAACTATGCGTGGGAGGATGGAAACCGCGTATCCTGGTATCGTAATTTTGAGGTTAGCCGATTTACGCCGAATGCCGGGGAATCCACACTTGCAGCGTGTGTAAGAAGAGTGCTGGCATACGAAGGTAAAAAGGTAGATGTAGCCTCTGAAATGGGTGACTCATCGGTGGAAGAGATTATGGAGAAGCATTTGAAGGCAGAAGCACTTCGCTTTCGTGGTTGTTCTTCAGCATCAATGCGCTATCTGATTGATAAGGGAGTGCCTGTGATTGCATTGAAAGATGGTTCCAACGCAATCTTATTAATTGGATATGATGCAAAAACAGTAACTTATGTAGAGCCGAGTAGCGGAAGTATTTTCACCAGCACCTTTGAGAAGGTGGATGAAATGTTAGCTGGAAGTGGAAAAACATTTATTGGATATGCGAGATAAGAATATAAAAATGAGAAGGCCAAACCGGTCTTCTCATTTATTGTGTTCTAAAAATTCGATTTCTATGTTTCTGTAATGCAGAATAAAGGATGGTACCAAGCAAACCACACGATATGATTTCTCCAAGTCCAACCATTAGCATCATAAACGGCACCGCATATTTTAATCCGTATGCATATCGAAGTATGAGTGGAATAATTATAGTGTTAGAAATAATAGGTGGTATAGGTGCAAGAAATTTGTTCTGTCTGCGCAACAAATACGTAAAGTATGCACCAATTAAAGTTGCAAGGCTTCCAAAGATAACATCCCATAACACAGCTCCGGCTAACACATTTCCAATCAGGCATCCGATAAATAATCCCACAATGGCTGCCGGTGTAAATGCCGGAAGAATAGTAAGAGCCTCTGCGATACGTACTTGTCCCACACTAAAGCTGATTGGGGCAAATATTTCCGTCAGAATTACATAGACGGCCGCTATCATAGCAGCCTGTGTTAAAAATAATACTTTTTTGTTTTTCATATTTTGTTGTCTCCTTAGTTTTGTTTTACGTCAGGATGGTTTCGAACTGACGAGAAAAATATACCACAATTCTTATTATTGTGCAATCGCCTGCTCCAACGCAGTTGCCAATTGGTCAGGGCAAGATGTGGCACGCGGACCGCATTTAATGCCTTTCATGCGTGAGATTGCCTCATTTACATCCATGCCTTCAACCAAAGCGGCAACGCCTTGGGTATTACCTGAGCAACCGCCAAGAAATTTGACGTTGCGTACTTTATTATCTTCAATATCGAAATTAATTTGCATAGAGCAAACACCTCTTGTTTTATATGAGTAACTCATGACAAACCTCCTAAATTAACATTTTTCTGTTCACCTATTATAACAAATGAATTGTAGAAAATCCATATCAATGCTATAATTTAAAGGATGGATAGGAGAACATAAAGGAGATTTGAGTATATGACAATCGGTATTATAGGCGCAATGGAGGAAGAGGTTGCGGTATTAAAACAAGAAATGAATATAGAAGAGACAGTGGATTACGCTTCCATGCAGTTCTGCAAGGGAACCTTATGTGGGAAAAATGTTGTAATTGTAAGAAGCGGAATTGGAAAAGTGAATGCGGCCATCTGTGCACAGGTTTTAGCAGACAGATTCGAGGTGGACATACTGATTAACACGGGAATTGCGGGCTCTCTGGATGCGGCCATTGATATTGGGGACATGGTAATCTCCACAGATTTGGTGGAGCATGACATGGATGCCACCATTTTTGGAGACCCACTGGGACAGGTTCCGCGAATGGACACATTTTCATTTCCTGCAGAGGCCAGTTTAATTGAAAAGGCAGTAGCAGCAAATGAAGAGGCGAACCCGGATATCAAGACATTCACAGGACGTATTGTGAGTGGTGACCAGTTTGTTTCATCGGCAGAGGTAAAGGAAAAGTTAGTGAAGAATTTCCAGGCGAAATGTACGGAAATGGAAGGTGCAGCCATTGCACATGCGGCGTACTTAAACAAAATTTCGTGTGTCATAATCCGAGCAATTTCGGACAAAGCTGACAACAGCGCAACGATGGACTATCCGACCTTTGAAAAGAAAGCAATCGAGCATTCCGTAAGGCTTGTCCGTAATTTATTGCCTCGTATTTAGGATGTGTCATAATAAAAAGTGACAAATTTAACTTATAAAAATCATATCACGTGTAGAAAATTGTAAAACGAATTAAAGGGTCTAATTTCTAAAATTACGGTATAATCCCCGTAGAACAAAAAAGAAGGAGGACTCTTTTGTAATGTTAAAAATTATTTTTTACGCAATGGGAGTTTTGTTGGGGGTAAGCCTTTTGGCAAAACTGATTACCACATTTACAATTAGAAAAATGGTCAAAGAGGCCGCTGAGATACAAAAAAGCAATCATAAATTGATGAAGCTGGTTAAGGCAAAGTTTGAACACGCGAGTATGGTTAGTGATCGTGTGCAAAACGTTGAGGCGTTTGTGGATAAGTACCTATACGAGTACAAGGTTTGTGGAATACGCCTTCACTCATGGCAGAATGTTCCGAAAAGGGGCCTTTTTATTATCTTGATTTTGGGTGTGTTTACGATTTGTGAAAGCGTACGCGTAGAAGGCATGACAATGGCAACGGTCGGGTACATACAGTGGACAGGCATTTTCCTGCTCCTTTTGTTACTGATACAATTTGTGTCGGGAGAAAAAACGCAGCTGGAGGCAGCTAGAAATTATATGGTGGATTATCTGGAAAATGTCTGTGTACATCGTTATGCCAAACAACATCAGATGGCGGAGGAAGAAAGCACTGAGACAGTACAGGAGAGCAATTTGCAAGAGGAAAGTGAGATAGAAAAAGTTCAAGCAACTGTAGATGAAGTGAAGATGGAGGAGCAGGTTGCACCGCCAATCAGTGAAGAAGAGAAAAGAAGTCAGCAAGAAATGAGGATTCGAGCCATTTTAGAAGAGTTTTTGGCTTGATAAACAAAAGAATATTTGATAAAATAGAATCGGTTATGAGTTATTTACAGAAAGGAAGATAAAAATGAGCAATAAAGT
>JAXJXL010000165.1:0-5390 GCA_036307525.1 Faecalimonas sp. | reverse complement strand
TGCATTTAAGCGTGCGGTTGGAAGACTCTTAAAAGAAGGTAAGATAGAGATTGGTGAAAATACGATAAAGGTGAAATAAATGAGTTTTGTACATTTACACGTCCACACGGAATATAGTTTGCTGGACGGTTCCAATAAGATAAAAGAATATGTGGCAAGAGTTGAAGAACTTGGTATGAACAGTGCTGCCATTACAGACCACGGTGTTATGTATGGTGTCATCGATTTTTATAATGCCGCAAAAAATGCGGGTATCAAGCCAATTTTGGGCTGCGAAGTATATGTGGCACCGGGATCACGATTTGATAAGACCCCGGGCAGTAATAATGAAGAACGTTATTATCATTTGGTACTTTTGGCAGAGAATAATATGGGATATCAGAACCTTATGAAGATTGTCTCCAAAGGCTTCGTGGATGGTTATTATTATAAACCACGTGTAGACATGGAAGTTTTGGAACAGTATCATGAGGGCATTATTGCGCTTAGCGCCTGCCTGGCAGGGGAAGTGCAGAAAAACCTGCTACGAGGTATGTATGCAGAAGCCTTCGAGACTGCAAAACGTTACGAAAGCATTTTTGGAAAGGGTAATTTTTTCCTCGAATTACAGGACCACGGCATGCAGGAGCAGCAGCTGGTGAATCAACAGTTGGTGCGTTTATCCCAGGAGACAGGGATTGAGCTTGTGGCTACCAATGACGTACATTATACATATGCGGAGGATGAGAAGCCGCATGATATTTTATTATGTATCCAGACAGGAAAGAAGCTGGCTGACGAGGACCGCATGAGATATGAAGGCGGGCAGTATTATGTGAAGTCAGAAGACGAGATGCGTGGGCTCTTCCCATATGCATTGCAGGCAATTGAAAATACACAGAAGATCGCCGACAGATGTAATGTGGAGATTGAGTTTGGGGTAACGAAGTTGCCAAAGTATGATGTTCCGGATGGACTTTCGGCTTGGGAATATTTAAATAAACTTTGTTTTGAAGGTCTGCATAAGAAATATGAGAACCCAGAAGGTGAATTAACGGAACGTCTTACATTTGAATTAAACACAATCCGAAACATGGGGTATGTAGATTATTTCCTCATCGTGTGGGATTTTATTAACTATGCCCGTACAAATGGTATTATGGTAGGACCGGGACGTGGTTCGGCGGCAGGTAGTATCGTGTCTTATTGCCTTGGAATTACCAACATTGACCCGATTCGTTATCAGCTGCTGTTTGAACGTTTTTTGAATCCGGAACGTGTATCTATGCCGGATATTGATATCGACTTCTGTTTTGAAAGAAGACAGGAGGTCATCGATTATGTGGTGCGTAAATACGGCGCGGAAAACGTAGCCCAGATTGTAACCTTTGGTACATTGGCCGCAAGAGGTGTTATTCGAGATGTGGGACGGGTTATGGATTTGCCATATGCAATGTGCGACAGTATTTCCAAAATGATTCCGACGGAATTAAATATTACTTTGGATAAAGCGCTGACTATGAATCCTGAATTGCGCGCCCTTTATGAGAAGGACGAGCAGGTGAAGGAGCTCATCGATATGTCAAAGCGTTTGGAAGGTTTGCCAAGACATTCCTCCATGCATGCGGCCGGCGTTGTAATCTGTGAGAAGCCGGTAGATGAGTATGTTCCGTTATCTCTGGGTTCGGATGGTTCTGTTACGACACAGTTTGTCATGACAACTTTGGAGAGACTGGGACTTCTTAAGATGGATTTTCTCGGTCTTCGTACCCTTACCGTGATTCGAGATGCTGTGCAGCTCATTGAGCAGAATACGGGAAAGAAAATCGATATGGACCATATCGATTATGATGATAAACGGGTACTTGAATCTGTGGGAACTGGAAAGACAGATGGTGTGTTCCAGTTGGAAAGTGCGGGAATGAAGAGCTTCATGAAGGAATTGAAGCCGCAGAGCTTGGAAGATATAATTGCCGGTATTGCCCTATACAGACCGGGCCCGATGGATTTCATTCCACAGTATATCAAGGGAAAAAATGATCAGTCATCTATCACCTATGACTGCCCGCAGTTAGAGCCTATCTTAAAGGCAACCTATGGCTGTATTGTATATCAGGAACAGGTTATGCAGATTGTGCGTGATTTGGCCGGATATACCTTGGGAAGAAGTGACCTGCTTCGCCGTGCAATGTCGAAGAAAAAAGCAGATGTGATGGAGCAGGAACGAAGGAACTTTGTCTATGGCAATCCGGAAGAAGGAGTGCCTGGTTGTGTTGCAAATGGAATCTCAGAGACAGTTGCAAATAAGATTTATGACGAGATGCTTGATTTTGCAAAATATGCGTTTAATAAGTCCCATGCAGCAGCATATGCAATTGTTTCTTACCAGACAGCTTATTTGAAATACTATTATCCGGTAGAATTTATGGCGGCTCTTATGACCTCTGTAATTGATAATGCGGGAAAGGTTTCGGAGTATATTTATACCTGTCGTCAGATGGGCATTAACATTCTTCCACCGGACATTAATACGGGAGTAGGTAAATTCTCTGTAGATGGTCCGAATATTCGTTACGGTCTTGCAGCAATTAAGAGTGTGGGACGCCCTGTTATTGAGGCAATCGTGTCGGAACGTAAGGCGAATGGCAGGTTTAAGCATTTAAAAGACTTTATTGAGCGATTATCCGGAAAAGAAGTGAATAAAAGAACCATTGAAAGTTTTATCAAGGCAGGTGCTCTTGATAGTCTTGGCGGTACCCGCAAGCAGTTTATGATGATTTATGTCAAGATTCTTGACCAGGTAAATCAGGAAAAGAAATATTCCATGTCCGGTCAGATGACACTGTTTGATATGGTAAGTGAAGAACAAAAGGTTGAGTTTGATATTCCACTACCAAATGTAGGTGAGTATGAAAAGGAAACACTTCTTGCATTTGAAAAAGAGGTGCTGGGCATCTATGTCAGTGGCCATCCGATGCAGAAATATGAAGCGAAATGGAGAAAAAGTATCACCAATACTACTTTGGATTTCCAGGTGGACGAAGAGTCCGGACGCACAAAGGTGCATGATGGGGAGCGCGCGATTATCGGTGGAATGATTACCGGAATCACCATTAAGCATACGAAGAACAACAAAACAATGGCGTTTTTGACAATCGAAGATTTGATGGGCACGGTGGAAGTTGTTGTATTCCCGAAGGATTATGAGAAAAACAGGTCTTGCTTGCAAGAGGATTCCAAAGTGTTTGTAAAAGGGAGAGTATCGGAAGAGGATGACAATGCCAGCAAATTAATTTGTGAGCTTATCATTCCATTTGAAGATGTGCCGGCTGAACTGCGAATCGGATTTCCAGATATTCAGACTTACAAGGCAGAAGAGGCTACTCTTTTTGAAATGTTAAAGGATTCAGAAGGAAAAGATGTTGTGGTAATCTGTTGCCAAAAAGAAAAGGCGATGAAACGGCTTCCTGCAAACAGGAATATCGAGATTACACCACAGCTTTTAGAACGGCTCTCGGAACATTTTGGAAAAGAACGTATAAAAGTGGTAGAAAAACAGATAGAAAAGGTGTAAAATGCAAATAATTGCATAATAAGAATACATGAGGAGGGCAACTATGACAGATAATTATGAAATTAATACAATTGGCGTTTTGACAAGCGGTGGAGATGCACCGGGAATGAATGCAGCGATTCGTGCAGTTGTAAGAACTGCATTGGCAAATGGATTGACAGTTCGTGGAATCCGCCGCGGATATCATGGCTTGTTAAGAGAAGAAATTATTGAAATGTCAGGACGTGATGTAGCTGATACCATTCAACGTGGAGGAACGATTTTGCAGACAGCAAGAAGTCAACAAATGCGTACACCGGAAGGACAGTTGAAGGCGGCATCCATTTTAAAAAAATATGGAATTCAGGCATTGGTTGTAATCGGTGGAGACGGTTCCTTTGCCGGTGCTCAGAAATTATCAGATTACGGTATCAACGTAATTGGTATTCCTGGTACAATTGACCTGGATATTGCTTGTACAGAATACACAATCGGTTTTGATACAGCTGCCAATACTGCAATGGAGGCCATTGATAAGATTCGTGATACTTCAACCTCTCATGAGAGATGTAGTATCGTAGAGGTAATGGGACGTGATGCAGGATATCTTGCACTGTGGTGCGGTATTGCCAATGGTGCTGAGTATATTCTTTTGCCGGAGCAGCATGGATATGATGAGCAGGCTATGATTGACGACATTATTGAAAAGAGAAAACGTGGGAAGAAACACTACATTATTATCAATGCAGAAGGTGTTGGTGATTCTATTAACATGGCGAAGAGAATCGAAGAAGCGACAGGTGTAGAGACCAGAGCAACCATTCTCGGTCACTTGCAACGCGGTGGAAGCCCAACTGTAAAAGACAGAGTTTACGCATCTATCATGGGAGCAAAAGCAGTAGAGCTTATTATGCAGGGAAAAACAAATCGCGTGGTAGGATATCAGGACGGACATTATATTGATTTTGACATCAATGACGCGCTTAAGATGAACAAAGAGATTCCAGAATATCAGTTAGATATTGCAAAAATATTGTAAGGAGAAGTTACTTTGGATATAGATGTGAAGAAAACTGCCCCAATTGGTGTGTTTGACTCCGGAGTAGGAGGCTTGACTGTAGCCAGAGAGATTATGCGTAACTTGCCAAAAGAAGATATTGTTTATTTTGGTGATACTGCGCGTGTTCCGTATGGTAGCAAGTCTAAGGACAACATTATTCGTTACTCCAGACAGATTATTCATTTTTTACAGACTAAGGGTGTAAAGGCAATTGTAATTGCCTGTAATACTGCCAGTGCATTGGCACTCGATACAGTGAAGGATGAGTTTGATATTCCAATTCTTGGTGTGGTAGAACCAGGCGCAAGAGCTGCATTAGCAGTAACTGAAAATAAGAAAATAGGTGTAATCGGAACAGAAGCAACAGTGCGAAGCTCCATGTATGAGAAGATTATGGAAGGGATTAATCCGGAGGTCTCTGTGATTGCAAAAGCATGTCCATTGTTTGTTCCGCTGGTGGAGGAAGGCTTTAAAAAGCATAAGGTAACAGATGAAATTATTGATTATTATCTGGCCGATTTGAAAAAGTCAGATATTGATGCCTTGATTTTGGGCTGTACGCATTATCCGCTACTGCGTTCTAAGATTCGAGAGTATGTTGGTGAGAAGATAACCTTGGTCAACCCGGCATATGAAACGGCAATGGACCTGAAGCGAATATTACAGGAAATGGA
Source organism: Faecalimonas sp. (assembly GCA_036307525.1). GTDB lineage: Bacteria > Bacillota > Clostridia > Lachnospirales > Lachnospiraceae > Faecalimonas. The sequence goes on along the minus strand of JAXJXL010000165.1, from coordinate 124 downwards.
TATGGAGAATCCGGACATAGAAGGTGACCATGGCTCCTATTCATTTTATGTGAGTGATGCCGCGGATAAATTCAAACAATTTGCCAATTCGATTCTGCCATATGATATTGAGACAACAAAACAG
>JAXJXL010000164.1:0-1618 GCA_036307525.1 Faecalimonas sp. | reverse complement strand
TGCTGATGTTTATGATAAAGCTCAAGGAAACGCATTGTTTTACCGCAGCAGGGGCATTTTAATGGATCATATCCAAATGATGACAAAATACATTCACGCCAACGATTGAAAGACAGAATGATTTTTCGTTTTTCTTTTGCAATGGCAAGATTAAGTTTCTTATCATTTTCACGTTTTCTGGCATATATACCATAGTAACGGATTTGTTTGAAATGCTTTTCCGGTATGTGCTGGATCAGTCTGTCAATGAATTCCATTACAGGAATTGTTTCGACGACGAGCTGGTCATCCTCATGTCGATTGTAGTGGAAAGTGACATTTTCACCATCGTAATTATCAATGCGTGAAGTAGCGATAACTGGTCTGCCAAGATAGCGTCCAATGTATTTGATGACAGCTTTCGGATCACATTTGTTAGGTTTTGCATAAACATAAAAACCTTCTTTGTGATCACGGTAGCATTTGGCCTTAACACTTTTGAAGGATGTACCAAGTTTCTTCTCCATAAGATTAAGAAGTGCGGTACGGAATGCATTACGGAGAAATTTGTAGTTAAAATGAGTTTTTGCACGCCATAAGCCGCTGTTGCCAATGCCGCCTTCGGAAATAAGGCAGTGAATGTGAGGATTCCATTTTAAGTCACGTCCAAAAGTGTGAAGAACAAGAATGAAACCGGGGGTAAACTTTTCTGCTTTGTTATCTTTGTGAAACAACCGCATGATAACACTTTGAACTGCTTCAAAGAGAAGAGAAAGAAGTTTTCTGTCTTCAAGGAAGAAGTGTCTGAGTTCAGAATCAATGGTAAAGACACAGTGTCTGTGTTGAACATTGATTATCTTAAAAGACATAGAGGTAGTGCGGTCAATGGAGTATTTGTTTCCACAGGTTGGACAAAAACGGCTGTGACACCGAAAAGGAACAAATTTAAAGGTACCGCAAGATGAGCAGCCATACATTGCACCACCAAAAGAAGGGTCACCACAGTTGATCATTTTATCAACATTTTCGATGACCGATTTGCGAGGGTGCAGGGTATATAACATTTCTTCGTAATGCTCTTTAAATATGTTCTGAAGTATATTGCTCATAAGATTATTATAAAGGAATTTAAGAAAAAGAAAACCCTAACCCCCTCATGAATGAGGGGCAGGGGAGTTGATGTGTCGTAGACACTTTTTTATAAGAGCAGATTCTTATGCTCCATGCCCAGTTAATTCAGCGAACTGGTGGAAGTGATGGAGTAAGAGACTACAAGAGGTAAATTGTATGCAGATTTTCGTAGATGCAGATGAGTGTCCTGTTGTACGTATTATAGAAGAATTGGCAGAAAAATATAGGATTGAAGATTAATCAATGGTAAAGAGTGAGAAAAAGGTACGGATAAGATAGAGTTGGGTGATAAAAGATGAAACCAAGAACAGAAATTAGTATGAAGCTCTACCGAGTGTTGCAAGATCGTGGCTATCCAGAAGAGTTTTGTGATCAGATAACAAAGAATCTTAATACAGATTGGACAGCTAATCGTATGCTAGGGTATCTGTCTCATTACAAAAAGCTTCCAATGGAAGAAATTGTGGATGAGATGCTTGCAATACTATCAGATCGAAACAGAATCATG
>JAXJXL010000163.1:0-5216 GCA_036307525.1 Faecalimonas sp. | reverse complement strand
GTATAATGTTTACATTATACCAGCGCCGTAACGCAGTGAAGTGCGCATCCGTGCGGAGCGTAGCATGTGCAAAGCACATGGTATAATGTTTACATTATACCAGCGCCGTAACGCAGTGGAGTGCGCATCCGTGCGGAGTGTAGCATGTGCAAAGCACATGGTATAATGCTGACAAGAAATAATTAAAAAAGAAAGAGTGTTTTGCGACACGTGTGAGTACGATATGGCGAAATATACATCACAATATGAAAAAATGACAAAAGAACCTGTTTCTAAATTAGTAATTGAGCTAGGCATACCGACAACAATTAGTATGCTAGTTACTAGTATATATAATATGGCAGACACTTTTTTTGTAGGGAAACTAGGGAATAGTGCGAGCGGTGCAGTTGGAGTTGTGTTTGGCTTGATGGCTATTATACAGGCATTGGGATTTATGTTTGGACATGGGGCAGGAAGTATTATAGCTAGACTTCTTGGGGCAAAAGATAAGGAAAAAGCAACGAACTATGCCTCTGTAAGTTTTTTCTCTGCACTTTTTAGTGGAATGTTTTTGGGAATTATAGGATTGGTGTTCATTAACCAATTGATGCGTTTACTAGGAAGTACGACCACAATATTACCGTATGCTCGAGACTATGGACGTTATATTTTGATTGCTACACCTATTACTATGGCAAGCTTTGTTTTAAATAATATTTTGCGGTATGAAGGCAAAGCGTATTTAGCCATGATTGGGTTGACCACTGGTGGAATTCTGAATATTATTTTAGACCCAATTTTTATTTATAAGTGTCGTATGGGAATAGCGGGAGCTGGACTTGCAACAGCTTTTTCACAGTGTGTTAGTTTTTCTATATTGCTTAGCATGTTTCTTCGAAGAAAGACGCAAAGTAGACTTATTTTTGCTAGATTCACAGCTAATTTAAAACAATTGCCACTGATTATGCAGACAGGATTTCCAAGTCTTGTTCGGCAAGGATTGAACAGCGTGGCAAGTATGTTCCTGAATCATTATGCTGGATTATATGGTGATTCGGCCATTGCGGCTATGTCTATTGTTAATCGTATTTGCTTCTTTGTTTTTGCAGTGGGACTTGGTATTGGTCAAGGATTTCAGCCAGTATGTGGTTTTAATTATGGAGCAAAACGATTTGATCGTGTGAAAAAAGCATTTTATTTCACGGTTGCAGCGGGAGAAACTTTTTTGGGTGTTCTAGCTGTTGTCGGAATGTTTTTATCCGGGCGATTGATTGGTTGTTTTAGAAATGATGCGGAAGTAATTGCGATTGGAACCGTGGCTTTAAGATATCAACTTGTCGCACTGTTTTTTCAACCGATAACGATTTGCGCAACGATGCTATTTCAGAGTGTAGGTGCCAATAAGTATGCGACGTTTTTTTCGATATTGCGTAGTGGTTTGATTTTTATTCCAATGCTAGTGGTGTTGCAGCATTTCATAGGGCTTACTGGCGTACAGAGTGCACAGGCAATAGCTGATGTCGCGACATTTATGATTACTTTACCTGTTGTAATACGGTTCATGAAAAAAATAGAGTAATATATCGAATCTCGAGGTGCTTTTTTGCATAAAATTGTCCATTTACCACACAATAATCACGGGGTGATAGAATGAAAGATAAACAGGAAAAGAAAGACCAAGAACAGTTTAATAGTGTTACTAGAAAATTGAAACCGGAAAATCAAAATCAGCATCACAACGTCAGAAAAGAAAGCGTCGATGCAAAAATAAGGCAGGTATAAAAGGCGTCAAATAAGGCGCCTTTTTAATATTAAAAAAACATTGTTGGAAAACTCATCAAAATAGTTTATACTAAGTATAGTTTAAATGAAAATGTGGGGGAAATAAGATGAAGTATATATCTTTTGCGATACCGTGCTATAACTCGGAAGAGTATATGGAGAAAGCAATTCAGTCGATTTTAAAAGGTGGAGAAGATGTGGAAATTCTCATTGTAAATGATGGTTCCAAGGACAGTACACTTGAGATTGCGAAGCGATATGAAAGAGAATATCCGACAATTGTAAAAGCAATCGATAAAGAAAATGGTGGACATGGCGATGCAGTGAATGCAGGACTTCAGCATGCAACAGGATTGTATTTTAAGGTTGTCGACAGTGATGACTGGGTGGATGAAACTGCCTATATGAAGATTTTGGATACTCTGCATGAACTGGTAGATAAGAAACAGATGGTAGATATGCTTGTTTCGAATTATGTGTACGAGAAGGTTGGAGCAAAACGAAAAAAGGTAATTCATTATCAGAATGTAATGCCAGAAGAACGAGTGATTACATGGAGAGACATGGGATATTTTCGTATAGGGCAGTACATTTTGATGCATTCAGTTATGTATCGAACAGAATTACTAAAAATGTGTGGGCTTGAACTTCCAAAACATACTTTTTATGTAGATAATATTTATGTTTATTATCCGTTGCCACATGTTAAGACAATATATTATCTTAATGTAAACTTCTATCGTTATTTTATTGGAAGAGATGGCCAGTCAGTAAATGAGCAGAATATGATTAAGCGTATTGACCAGCAATTATTTGTGAATAAAACAATGATTGACATGTATCAGATGCATAAGATTTCCAATAAAAAATTAAGAGCGTATATGATTAATTATCTGGCTATTATGATGACTGTTTCTTCTATCATTGCGATTCGTTCTAAGAATCCGGAGAATTTGGAGAAAAAAACGGAGCTTTGGAAGTATTTAAAAGAGAAAGACCCTAAGATATATGTAAAAATTCGCTATGGAATCCTCGGGCAGACTATGAATTTGCCGGGGAAACCAGGAAGAAAGGTATCGTCTCTTGCATATACTGTAGCAAATAGAATATTTGGTTTTAACTAGTATAAATAGAAAAAAGTGGACATACTATGATAAAAAACAAGGAGAATTTATCATGGGTATTCAATTTAAAGACAGTCAGACAAAGGTGAATCTGATGAAGGCGTTTGCCGGAGAAAGTCAAGCGAGAAATCGGTATACATTTGCAGCGGAGGAAGCGAGAGAACAAGGTTTGTACGCAATTCAAGAGGTGTTCTTATTTACTGCGAATCAAGAACGTGCTCATGCAGAGAGATTTTACGATTTACTGAAAAGCCTGTCGGGTGAAACAATCGAAATTTGCGGTGGTTTTCCAGTTGACAAGCAGGACACAGTAGAAGGGTTATTAGAGGCTGCTCAGCACAATGAATATGAGGAAGCAGATGATGTCTATATAGCCTTTGGAAATACGGCTAAGGAAGAAGGTTTCATGGAAGTTGCTTCTGCATTTTTTCAAATCGCAGAGATTGAAAAGATACATGGTAATAGATTTGGACAACTTGCTGAAATGTTAAAGGACGGCACATACTTCGAAACAAAGGAAAGTGAGAAATGGATGTGCTTAAATTGCGGAAACATTCATACAGGCAAGAAACTTCCAGGCGTTTGTCCGGTCTGCAGATATGAAAAGGGGTACTTTATTCCATTAGAATTGGCACCATATAAAACGAAAGAGCTCAACTAGTGAGCTCTTTTTTGGTGAGATTACACCCCGGAAAACGATCCGCGGGATGTGCAGAGGTGCATAAGGTGTTAGATTTCACCTGTACAGTAACGTATAGGCACTCCGTTTACCTCTACTTGGTCGTTAATTTCTATAACAATGCATTGTTTGCCATTGATTACTTTTGTTTCAACCAAATCTGCACGTTCTGGATTCACCTTAATTACAACGTCTGGAGTCTCGATGCTGAACTTGCGTGTTTCAGCAATATTTGTTACAAGAAATTCTGCCTTTTCCCCTGCAATATGGTCAAAGTTCGTATCGAAAGTTTCAATACGTTCTTCTGTGATACCACTGTTAGCAAGGAGCCGTTTCATCTCGGGTTTTGTTAAAACAGGAGGTTCCGGTGATTCCTTTGCTTCTTCAATCATATCATTTAAACTTTCATGAATATTTCGAATGATTTCATATTCGCATTCCTCACCAAGTGTATTCATCACAACGGAATGGAAGGTGCTTTTTTGGCTTCCTGCTGACATTGGGAAGGTACAGCCAAGTGCATTTTCAATAAATTCCGGTTGTAAATCCTCTGCCTGTTTGGAATAATACAACACGCTGTGGATATCTGTGCTGCGGTCATTGAAGGTTGGGAAAAGGAAACCTTTTGCCGGTGGTTCAATGAGCCAGTCGCGGATACGGTTCTCGATGCGATTTGTTTCCGGATTGTAACTGAGCCCTTCTTTTGATAAATGGACAGGGCAGATGCTACATAACAAATATTCGTATACTTCATCGGAAGCATCAAACATTTCACTGCCGTCCGTAGATTTGCCAGGAACGTCGTATGCTACATGAATCAGGATTATGTAATAATTTTCGCCATAGTTATAGTTCTCGATAATTTTTTCATAGAACTGTTCAGTCAGCATATCATTTTGCAATTTGGAATTACGTAACTGTAATAAAAATTCCTGAGTGCCGCCCGGCATTTCCTGGTCTAGAGGAAACTCCATATTAATCAGGTTCTTTCCAATTGTTCCGGAAAGCGTCTGTTTGAAGATGGTTAAATATTTAAAAATTTCTTCCTCCGGAAGAGATAAAAATGCGTCCTTTGACGTGGCAACGATTTCTTTATTGCCGTTTACATAACAACCGCAGATGCGTGTAATCGAGCATTCTTCTGGCTTGTATTGCTTGCGGATTTCTAGGATTTCTTTCTTGTTCATAATGTACCTCACTTCTTTTGTGCTAAATCTAATATTAGCATATCAAAATGAGATTTACAAACATATGTTGAGTATAGGAGGTGTTTTTATGCCAGACCAAAAGTTAGAGAATTTATTAAACCTTGCGTTAGATGCCACGGAAGAGGAGAGGGATAAATCTTTGGAATTAAATGTGGGTTACAATCCAATTGATAGGGAGTGGGACTTGATTGTCAAGTACTCCGGTTCTTTAGATTGCGTGCGTGCATTGGGGGCACAAGTGGTGGAAATGCAGAATGAATTTGCCATTGTAACCATTCGGGAAAGTCTAATTGATGCCATGTCAGACTGTCCGTCGGTAGACTATGTTGAGAAACCAAAGAGGCTCTTTTTTCAGATTGAAAATGGAAAGAGAGCATCTTGCATTACGCCTGTGCAGCTGCCGCCAGAGTCACTGTCGGGAGAGGGCGTTTTAGTTGCAGT
>JAXJXL010000162.1:0-2389 GCA_036307525.1 Faecalimonas sp. | reverse complement strand
TTACAATATCAAGATAAGCTTTTATACGGCAATGCTCAGGACATATTGACCAGTATGAAAGTGTAGGAAAGGAAAAGGGAATGGAAAATAACAAAACATTTGAGGAAGAAATTGATTTAGTGTGGCTTGCATATGCATTGCTTAGAAGAATCTGGCTGATTCTTATCGCGGCTGTTGTAACAGCATGTCTGGTTGCCGGATATACGTTTTTTAGAATTGATCCTACATATTCATCAACGTCAACCATGCTGGTATTGACAAAAGAGACCACATTGACATCTCTGACAGATTTACAGATTGGAAGCACACTTACAAAGGATTATTCTGTACTGATTACCAGTCGTCCGGTATTGGAAAGTGTAATCGAAAATCTTGATTTAAAGATGGGACATAAAGCTTTGAAGGGAAGAATTTCCGTTGATAATCCGGAAGATACACGTTTGCTTTTCATCACAGTGACAATGAATGATGCTAAGCAGGCAAAAGCAGTTGTTGATGAGTTGTCGATTGTCGCTTCTGAATTTATCGGAGATAAGATGGAAGTTACACCGCCTAAGATTATTGAACAAGGTGAAATCGGTAGCAAAAATGGTCCAAGTATTACAAAGAATGCAATGGTAGGATTTTTGGCTGGCGCATTCTTGGTATGTGTAATCATTGTCGTGCTTGAACTTTTAAATGATACGATTCAGAAGGAAGACGATATTGAAAGATATTTAGGCATTCCTACATTGGCAGTGATTCCTGAAAAGGCAAATGTTCAAAAAAAGGGAAAACCAGTTGCTGGAACAAAAAAAATAAATTTAAAAGGAAAGGCGAAGTAGGACATGGCATATAAAAATATTACATTGACAGATAGTAATCCTGGAAACTATTTCTACGAAGAGGCCATGAAAACCTTGCGTACAAATGTACAATTTTCAGGAAAGAATAATAAAGTTATTTTATTAACGAGTGGGCATGGAAACGAAGGAAAGAGTGATATTAGCTTCAACCTGGCTGTTGAACTTGGTAAAGCCGGTAAGAAGGTTCTTTTAATTGATGCCGATATTCGTAAATCCGTTTACAAAGAACGTTACAACATTCAAGAGGAAACAAAAGGTCTTTCGCAATACCTCAGCGGACAGGTTGAGCAGATTGATGAAGTGGTTTGCAAGACAAACTATGAAAATGTTTACATGATTTTGGCAGGACCATATGCGCCGAATCCTACAGAAATGTTAGGAGATGAATTGTTTGGTCAATTGCTTAAAGCAGCAAAACAAGTATTCCAATATGTTATTATTGATACACCACCGCTTGGTATTGTAGTTGATGCTGCAGTTATTGGACAATATTGTGATGGGGCAATTATTGTGGTTGAAAAGGATGCAACAAGCTACCGTCTGTGTCAGAAGGTAAAAGCTCAATTAGAAAAGAGTGGTTGCAAGATTCTTGGAGCAGTATTGAATAAGGCAGCTACAAAAGGTGTTAGCTATTATGGTAAAAAATATGCTGGCAAGTATGGGAAATATAGCACATATGGAAGCAGCTACCTAAAGTCAAGCGAGAAATAATGAATGATGAATAGAATGAAAAAACAGATTTTTATCATCGCAGGTTTTATTGTTTTGCTTCTGGGCGTTCTCATTTTCCTATATCTTCGCGACAAGGATGACACCTATTCCACAGATTATAATGAGAGTGGACGTGAGGATGTTGTTGAATATGGTGGGAAAAAATATCAATACAATGAACATCTAAGTAATTACTTGTTTATGGGAATTGATACAAGAGAACAAGAAGAGGACAATCAGGTCCGTGGGGAAAACGGACGTGCGGATGCAATCTATCTGTTATCCTACGATAGAGTGAAAAAGACTGCAAAAGCATTTGCCATTCCACGTGATACAATGGCAAGCGTGCATGCTTACTCCATGGATGGCACAGATTTGGGACTCGTTGAAGACCATATTAATATGCAATATGTATATGGTGATGGGAAAGAGGAAAGTTGCCTTTTAATGAAAGAGGCCGTTTCCAATCTTATGTACGGTGTTCCGATTCAAGGCTATCTTGCACTGAATATGGATGGCATTCCGGTGGCCGTTAGCGCACTGAAAAGCGTGGAAGTAGTGGTTCCGAATGATTCTCTGGAACCGGTGGATTCCAAATACAAAGAAGGCGCCAAGGTTACAATTACCGAGGAAAATGCGGAACTGTTTGTAAGATATCGAGATACCAATATCGCACAGAGTGCAATGATGCGCTTGGAACGCCAGAAAGCTTTTATGGAAGCATTCATGGAGACTGCAAGGATAAAGGCGTCAAATGATACGGCATTGGTCCTAAATATGTATGATAGCTTGAAACCGTACATGGTTACCAGCATGGGAACTGACCTTTTTGC
>JAXJXL010000161.1:0-5560 GCA_036307525.1 Faecalimonas sp. | reverse complement strand
CCGGTACTCCTCCGTCCTTCCTATGTATTGGGCGGTCAAAACATGATTATTGCATTCTCCGATGCAGATGTCAGCGAGTATATGAAAATCATTCTGTCACATATGAGTAATAACATTGTCCTAATTGATAAATATATGATGGGAACAGAACTTGAAGTAGATGCTATTTGTGATGGAAAAGATGTATTATTACCGGGCATTATGGAACATATTGACCGAGCAGGTATCCATTCCGGGGATTCCATTGCTGTTTATCCTGCTTGGAATTTAACATCTGAACAAACAGATAAAATCGTTGATTATTCAACCAATTTAGCTCTTTCATTGCAAACAAAAGGACTCATCAATATTCAATATGTCATAAGTAGCGGAGAAATCTATGTGATTGAAGTGAACCCTCGTTCTTCACGAACAGTGCCATACTTAAGCAAAGTAACTGGTGTTCCAATGATTGATATCGCCACACGAATTATGTTAGGCGAAACGCTTGAGAGCATGGGCTACAAATCTGGATTATATCCAAATGCTCCACACACCGCAATTAAAGTTCCTGTGTTCTCTTTCGAGAAATTAGCAGGGCTTGATACCACTTTGGGACCGGAAATGAAATCTACTGGAGAAGTACTTGGTATTGCTCCTACTCTGAATGAAGCTTTATATAAAGGATTGTTAGGTGCCGGATATCGTTTTGAAACAAGCGGAGGCGTTTTCATTACAGTTCGAGACACTGATAAACAAGAGGCAATTCAAATAGCAAAAGATTTTTCAGATTTAGGATTCCATCTTTATGCAACAGAAGGAACCGCCAATACGTTACGCGCAAATGGGCTTTCCGTCACGATGGTTCATAAGATTCACGAATCTGAGCAGAACACAATTGCTTTATTGGAAAGCGGCAAGGTAAATTATATCGTATCCACTTCAGCAAAGGGCCGTTCGCCACGCCGAGACAGTGTGAAACTACGTCGCAAGAGTGTAGAACTTGGTATTCCATGTATTACCAGCCTTGATGCCGCAAAAGCACTAACTAAGATTTTGGCTCTGGATTACAAGCCAGAGAAAACATCTTTAATAGACATTTGCGCATTATAGATGTCCTTAGAAATAGTAGCATACGAAAACGTGTGGCAGAAAGCTGGATTTTCCCAGCCATACCACACGTTTTATTGTTTCAGACTAATATTCTTTCCAGCATACTCACCCTGTTAAACGGGAATGAGAAATAATATCCATCTGCAAAATCTTCGGTTAACGCCATAATATCTTTTGCCAATTGAACACCTGCCTGCTCGCCCTCTTCCCTCGTCATATCTTCACGGTAACAAGCCAATACTTCTTCTGTAACCTCGATACCCGTCATCTCATTTTTCATAAATGTGGCGTTTTTCAGACTGACAAACGGCATAATGCCACACAAAATGCGTGCGCCCGTCTCGTCTTTAATTCTTCTGACACGCTCTGCACTCTCTTTCGTGGAAACAGGCTGTGTAAAAAAGAAAGTTGCCCCTGCTTTCATTTTCTTTTTCACACGCTCAATTTCAATATCCAGATTCCGGCGCCCCTGATTGATAGCTCCACCGTAACAGATTGGTTCCTCTACAAAGTGTTCTTCATTCATATCATTGATAATATTCATTAAGCCCACAGAGTCAAAATTGAACACACTCTTGACACTGTTTCTTACTACTGAAGGAATCGGATCTCCCGTAATGACCAAGAAATTCTGAATATGATTAATATGCGCTCCCAATAACTGTGAACGCATTGCAATTGCATTTTTATCACGACAACAGATATGAGGCATCACGCACATACCTGTCTCTCTTGCCACCTTTTCGGCCATAAGAATAGAATCCGCTCTGGTTCGTCCCGAAGGGGAATCAGGAAAAGTCAACACATCTACACCACTCTTCAAAAGCAAATGTGCCGCATCCATCAATTTCTCATCGTCACTTCCGAGCGGTGGTGCCAATTCTACAGCAATCAGCTTCTTTCCGTCTTTTCCCGCAAAGAAGGAACTGTCTTTCTTACAAATCTTTTCCGAACACATGACATTCACAGTGGATACTTTTTCCGATTGTGCAAAGGAAATCTTTTCTTTCATTTTTCGTATGTATTCCGGCGTCGTTCCACAACAACCGCCAATCATGTCTGCACCATCTTTTGCAATATCATGCATCTTCGACACAAAATAATCGATGTTTTGATTGTCAAATACCATACGGTTACTAATATTCTGTGGATATCCTGCATTTGGAAGTGCCGTCAATATCTTTTTACCAGAAAAATGAATATTTCTGATAATCTGTTGCATATGTCCCGGACCTACGCCACAATTAAAGCCTATTGCATCCACCCATTCCATGTTTTCTGCGGATTGAATGAGTCTACGCGCACTCAACCCTGATTGACTATAGCCAAACTGGTTGACAGAGAATTGTACAATGACAAACGCCTGATTTTTTATAAAATCAACTGCTTCGCGAATATCATCGATATCCGAAAAGGTCTCAAATACGAAAATATCTGCTCCTTCCTTCAAAAAGGTACGGCAAATGTCCACGTATTGTTTCGCAATCGTTTCTTTCTCCGCCTGATTGTCATATGGAATTTGTCCAATATCGGCAGCAACGTAAGTTCCTCCCCCTTGTGCAACGTGTTGTGCTATGCGAAATCCCTGACGAATATTTTCCTGCACCTTTTCCCATGGCATATCCAATGAGACCGTGTTCGTTGCAAACGTATTGGTACGAATAATCTGCGCTCCTGCATCCATATATTCTTCATGAATTTTTTTCACACGCTCCGGATACAGGGTATTTGCCAGTTCCGGCAATTCCTTTGTATCATACACTTGCGCATAGTAGGTACCGAATGCACCATCGAAAACCAATTTCTGCTTTTTCAGTTGTTGTCGTATATTTTCCTGTCGCATCATAATTTATCGCTTCCTCGCAGAACATCCTCTAACGTTACTCCATCCAAGTATCCTGTAATCGCATTATTAAGTCCTGTCCACAACGGCAATGTTTTACATTGATTAGCTCGTTCACATCTTGGAGCATTTTCCTCCAAGCACATAACAGGAGCCAAAGTTCCTTCTGTAAGACGGAGAATATCGCCAATCTTATATTCCTTTGGCTCCTTGCTTAATTTGTATCCTCCGCCCTTACCGTGCATTGCCTCGACAAATCCAGCCTTTGAGAGCATAACCATAATACTTTCCAAATATTTTTTGGAAATATTTTGTCGCTCCGTAATCTCTTTCAGCGGAATAAATTCTTCTCGTGAATGCTCTGCTAACTCCAACATAACACGCAGTGCATATCTTCCTTTTGATGAAATAAGCATTGGTTGACCTCCATACCCTTTATTAACCTATCATACTACAGAATTGGTATGTAAATCAACTGGTAATTACTCCTCAAAAAGTGGTGTGGAATAATAACGGTCCCCGTTATCTGGAAATACAACCACAATTGTCTTTCCTTCGTTTTCCTCACGCTTTGCAACCTCAATTGCGGCATGAAGTGCCGCCCCGGAAGAAATACCTACTAAGATACCTTCCTTCTTTCCAATTAATTTACCTTTCTCGAAAGCAGCTTCATTGTCTACTGTTATGATTTCATCATAAATCGTGGTATCCAAAATATCCGGAACAAAACCTGCTCCAATTCCCTGAATCTTATGTGCCCCTGCTACTCCTGTAGAAAGTACCGGCGAGGCAGCTGGTTCTACCGCGATGATTTTCACATCTGATTTCTGAGATTTTAAATATTTTCCAACTCCTGTAATCGTGCCACCTGTTCCGACTCCCGCAACAAAAATATCCACATTTCTATCTGTATCCTCATAGATTTCAGGACCGGTTGTATCAAAATGAATCTTTGGATTGGCAGGATTTACAAACTGTCCCGGTATAAAACTTCTCGGTATCTCCTTCGCAAGTTCTTCCGCCTTCGCAATCGCACCTTTCATGCCTTTGGCGCCTTCTGTCAGCACCAATTCAGCCCCATATGCTTTCATAAGTTTCCTTCTCTCAATCGACATGGTTTCCGGCATAACAATGATTGTCCGGTAACCTTTTGCCGCTGCTACAGAAGCAAGCCCAATTCCTGTATTTCCAGAAGTCGGTTCAATGATGACTGAATCCGGAGTCAGTTTTCCGCTGTTCTCCGCCTCCTCTATCATCGCTTTCGCTACCCGATCCTTGACAGAACCGGCCGGATTATAATATTCCAATTTTGCCAATATTCTGGCTTTTAAATTTAGTTCTTTTTCAATATGTGTCAGTTCCAAAAGTGGAGTCTTTCCTATCAATTGGTCTGCTGTTTTATATACATTTCCCATTTCAGACATCTCCTTCTTACTTAATTGCCGCAAATCCTTGTTCTAAATCTGCAATAATATCATCAATATGCTCTGTTCCAATTGACAATCTGATGGTATTCGGTTTGATTCCCTGATCCAGAAGTTCCCCTGTTGACAACTGTGAATGTGTAGTCGTAGCCGGATGAATCACCAAGCTCTTCACATCTGCAACATTTGCAAGAAGAGAGAAAATTTCCAAACTATCTATGAACTTATGTGCCTCTTCCTGTCCACCTTTGATTTCAAAAGTAAAAATTGTCGCACCACCATTCGGAAAATACTTCTTGTACAACTCATGATTTGGATGTCCCGGGAGCGATGGATGATTTACATGCTCTACCAATGGATGCGCTGCCAAATATTCCACCACCTTTTTTGTATTTTCCACATGTCTTTCGAGTCTGAGCGATAATGTTTCGACACCCTGTAGCAATAGAAATGCATTAAACGGAGAAATCGTTGCCCCTGTATCACGAAGCAGGATTGCACGGATATATGTAACAAACGCCGCCGGCCCTGCCGCTTCTACAAAGGATACGCCGTGGTAGCTAGGATTCGGCTCTGCAATCGGTGCATATTTTCCACTTGCCTTCCAATCGAACTTACCGGAATCAACAATAATTCCACCAAGGGTAGTTCCGTGTCCACCGATAAATTTGGTCGCAGAATGAACTACAATATCTGCTCCATGTTCAATCGGACGAATCAGATACGGTGTTGCAAACGTACTGTCAATTACCAATGGCAGTCCGTGTTTATGTGCAATTTCTGCGATTGCATCAATATCTGGTATGTCTGCATTCGGATTTCCAATTGTTTCCAGATAGATTGCTTTTGTATTTGGCTGAATCGCATTTTCCACTTCTTCCAGATTATGTGCATCCACAAATGTAGTCGTAATACCTGATAATGGAAGTGTATGTGCCAACAAATTGTAGCTACCTCCGTAAATCGTCTTTTGTGCTACAATGTGATCACCATTTTGTGCTAATGCTTGAATTGTATAGTTAATTGCTGCTGCTCCTGATGCAAGTGCTAAAGCTGCAACGCCACCTTCCAATGCGGCAATTCTCTTTTCAAGCACATCCTGTGTTGAGTTTGTCAATCTGCCATAAATATTTCCTGCATCTGCAAGTCCAAATCTCGCTGCCGCATGTGCGGAATTATTAAACACATACGAAGTTGTCTG
>JAXJXL010000160.1:0-4895 GCA_036307525.1 Faecalimonas sp. | reverse complement strand
TTGGATGATTAAATTATACATCAAAAAGGAATAGGATTCCTTGTATTTTGGGCATTTTTTTAAAGTTGTTTATAATAATGCGTAGAAAAGAGGGAGGCTGTGGATAAAACTGCGGAAACTCAAGCGTGAGATGAGAGTTGAAAAATAGAACATAATCTGTTATAATCAAAAGACTGAAGAAAATCAGGTGAGGTTATGGACGAGAAAATTCAAGTATTAGATTTAGAAATTGATAATCTTTCAGTGAAAGATGCAATGAAGCATGTTGTGAGCTATATGGGAACGGAACCCGTAAGCGTAATTGAGATGGTTACAATGAACACTCTAGGAAAGTTCCAACAGGAAGAAGAGGCAAATGCCATGTTCCAATCCTTCGAGCTTGTCCTTGCAAGTGACAAGGGAATCTTGCAGGCGGCCGGTGTGAAAGAGGAACGCCGTTTGAAAGAAGTGGAAGAGTTACTCTTTATCAAGATGGCGATGCGATATCTTCACAAGAATGCGATTAAGGTATTCTTGTTAGCTGAGAATGTTGCGGATTTGGAGAAGCTGGAAGGCTACATGAACGAAGATTATGCCAATATTCAGGTCGTGGGAACTGCTACGTTGGAAGAAAACGCGGTGTCAGACGATATGCTTTTGAATTTAGTGAACGGTGCGGAAGTAGATTGTATTTTATCTACCTTGTCCTCGCCGGCAGAGGAAACATTTATTTATCGCAACAAGACCCTTGTCAATGCAAGAGTTTGGTTGGGGTTTGGAGAACTGCTTGGAGAGATGCGAAAGCAGAAAAATGTATTTCAAAAAGTTAAAGAATTTGTTTTGAGACAGATTTTAAAGAGAGAAATGGCGAAAAAAGGGGAAAATGCATAAAAAAATGCCAATTTCCCCTTTATTTTTTTGCGATTTTGCATTAATATGATAAAAGGTTATGTTTTACGGAGGGATAAAGATGATTTCAAACCAGATTCTTCAAAGTACAATTGATGGATTGAAAGAGATTACTCAAATTGATTTACATGTTTTCGACATAGAAGGCAAGATGCTTGCAAGTACATATGGAAATGCAACAGAATATAGTGCAAAAGTATCTGATTTTGCAAAAGCTTCCACAGACAATAAAGAAGTAAAAGGATGTCATTTATACAAGATTTATGACGAAGGACAGTTAGAATATATTTTGGTGGCGGCAGGCAATGGCAATGAAGTTCAGACCATCGGAAAGATGGCGGCTTTCCAATTGAAAAGTCTTTTGGTCGCATATCAGGAAAGATTTGACAAGGATAATTTCTTTAAGAATTTACTACTTGACAACCTGCTTTTGGTAGATATTTACAATCGTGCAAAAAAATTGCATGTTGACACAGATGTAAGACGTGTTATCTTTATTATTGAAATGCCATGCGATAAAGAGACGAATGTCTTAGAACAGGCTAGAAATGTTCTTGGCTGTCAAACGAAGGATTTCGTTACCGCTGTGGATGAGAAGAATATTATTATCGTAAAAGAAGTGCAAGAAACCCAAGGATATACAGAGATGGAACAGTATGCGAAAGAGACATTGGAAGTCTTAGAGCAGGAATGTGAAGCAGATTTTCACATTGCATACGGAACCATTGTGAGCGATATCAAAGAGGTTTCCAAATCCTATAAAGAAGCACAGCTTGCACTGGATGTGGGCAAAATTTTCTTCAGTGAGAAAAATGTGATTGCTTACAATACTTTGGGAATCGGGCGTCTTATTTATCAGCTTCCGGTCCCACTTTGCAAGATGTTTATCCGTGAGATATTTGAGGGGAAATCGCCGGATGACTTTGACGAGGAGACACTGACAACGATTAATAAATTTTTTGAGAACAGCTTAAATGTTTCAGAAACCTCCAGACAGTTGTATATTCACAGAAACACTTTGGTTTACAGATTAGATAAGATTCAGAAGAGCACAGGACTGGACCTTCGCGTGTTTGAAGATGCAATTACATTCAAAATTGCATTGATGGTAGTGAAATATATGAAATATATGGAGACAGTGGAGTATTAATAATTTAGGAGGAGCGTATGATAGAATTAAAAGAAGTTACAAAGGAGTACGCAAAGGGGATTGCAGCGCTCAATGGAGTAAGCCTTAAGATTGAGCAAGGAGAGTTTGTATTTATTGTAGGAGATAGTGGCTCTGGCAAATCAACTTTGATTCGTCTGCTTTTGAAGGAATTAGAACCAACATCAGGAAAAATTGTAGTGATGGGAAAAGACTTGGGCAAATTAAAACACAAGGCCATCCCATATTATCGCAGAAAAATGGGAGTTGTTTTCCAAGATTTCCGTTTGTTACAGGATAGAAATGTATATGAAAATATTGCTTTTGCACTTCGTGTTACGGAGACACCGACACGTGTGCTTAAGAAAAAAGTACCGGCCGCACTTTCTTTGGTAGGTCTGGCTCAGAAATACAAATCAAACCCAAAAGAATTATCCGGTGGTGAGCAGCAGAGAGTTGCAATTGCAAGAGCAATTGTCAATGAACCATCCATTCTTTTGTGCGATGAGCCAACAGGAAACCTTGACCCGGTAAACTCATGGGAAATCATGAAGCTTTTGGAAGAGGCAAACCAGAGAGGCACAACAGTTGTCGTTGTTACACACAACCATGAAATTGTTGAGGCAATGAAAAAACGTGTAATCACAATGCAGAAGGGGAACATTGTGAGTGATACGAAAAAGGCGGTGCGTAAATAATGAGAATCAGTACAGTTAGATATACAGTAAAACAGGGTCTTCGAAATATTTCCAGAAATAAGATGTTCTCGATTGCATCCATTGCAACGATGGCAGCATGTATTTTCTTGTTTGGTGTATTTTACTCAATTATCACCAATTTTCAATATCTTGTAGAAAAGGCAGAAGAAAGCGTTGCGATTGTTGTTTTTCTAGATGAAGATATTACGAAAAAACAAAAAGAAAATATTGAGAAAAAACTGAGTAAAAGAGAAGAAGTATTAGAAGTCAAATATGTTTCGGCAGATGAAGCATGGGAAGAATTCAGAAAAGACTATTTGGGTGAAAACAGCGATTTAGCGGATGGCTGGACGGAAAACCCATTGGAGCATTCTGACAACTTTGAAGTCTATATGAAGGATGTGGAACAACAGGCGGAATTGGTTAAGTATGCAGAAGGACTTGACGGCGTACGTAAGGTAAACAAATCTGAGCTTGTTGCAGATGCACTCACGAGTGTTAATATGTTAATCGCTTATGTATCCGGTGCAATTATTTTAATTTTACTTGCAGTAGCTATCTTTTTGATTAACAACACCGTTAATATGGGTATTACTATCCGTAAGGAAGAAATTGCAATTATGAAGTACATTGGTGCAAAGGATTCCTTTGTAAGAGCACCATTTGTTTTGGAAGGTGTGATTATCGGTGTGGTAGGTGCAGCCATTCCATTGACATTGCTTTACTTCGCATATGAGAAAGCAATTAATTACATTCTAACGAAATTCACAATATTCAGTACGATACTGAATGTGGATTTCTTACCAGCATCAGAAGTGTACAAAACTTTGCTTCCAGTGGGCTTATTACTTGGAGTCGGAATCGGTTTTGTAGGAAGTTTCTTTACAATTAAGAAACATTTGAAAGCATAGGAGTTATATTGATAATGGAGCAGTTCGAGCATATAGAGCAAATACAACAAAAACAAAAGAACAACTTCTGGAAAGGGGCGCTTTGCGGCGCCCTTGCTATGTTAGCAGTAAGTTTAATTGTGGGTGGCACACTTGTTATTTTCTCCCTGATGAAAAGAAGTACCGCAAACGGGGAAGATGGGATTGTATCTGGCCGCACACAGTGGAAGCTTGAGCAAATACAGGACCTGATTGATAAATACTATCTGTATTCGGCTGAAGTAGATACGGAAGTTTTGCAGGATTATCTGATAAAAGGATATGTAGCAGGTCTGCAGGAGCCATATTCTGTGTATTATGATGCGGCAGAGACGACAGCACTCTTCGAGTCCACCTCCGGAACGTTTGGGGGAATCGGTGTTGCAATTATGCAGGATACCACCAGTGGTCTGGTTACATTTACAAAAATCTATAAGAATTGTCCGGGAGAAAAAGCTGGATTTGAAGAAGGCGATGTGGTCTATAAGGTAAATGGCGAGGACGTTACCGGTCAGGATTTGGATACCATTGTTTCTCAGATTCGCGGAGAATTGGGAACAGATGTTGAGATTACTGTCATCCGTGACGGAGAAGAGTATACGGGTACTGCAACCAGAGCCCTAATTGAAAACGATACCGTTGAATATGAGATGAAGGACGACAAGCTGGGGTATATTCAGGTTACCGCCTTTGAGGATGTGACATTAAAACAATTTGAAGAAGCGTTGGATGATTTGAATAAGCAGGGCATGAAAGGTCTCGTCATTGACCTTCGCAGCAACCCGGGCGGAAATCTTACTACCGTAGTGGATATGGTTGACTTGATTTTGTCAGAAGGAACCATTGTGTCCATTAAAGACAAGAATGGTAAGGGAGATGTCTATACAGCGAAGAAGGATAATAAACTGAACGTACCATTAGTAGTTCTGATTAACGGCTATAGTGCAAGTGCATCGGAAATTTTCGCCGGTGCAGTAAAGGACCACGAGCTTGGAACCTTGGTTGGAACAACTACCTACGGTAAAGGAATCGTGCAGAACATTTATTCTTTGAATGACGGCACCTCCTTGAAGATTACCAGCTCTGAATATTTCACACCAAACGGAACGAATATTCACGGAGTAGGTGTAGCACCAGATGTGGAAATCGAGTATGAGTATGACGAAAATCATCCGGATAAGGATAATCAGTTGGAGAAAGCGATAGAAGTGTTGAAAAGTGGAATGTAAATTT
>JAXJXL010000159.1:0-11498 GCA_036307525.1 Faecalimonas sp. | reverse complement strand
TTATTAAGGTGCGTCTAAAACAGGGGATAAATCCACAAAACACGGATTTATCCCCTGAAGTTATCCACAATTGAAAAGGAGCATCGCCCCATAACTAAAAATTAGTTATTTTGCGACACTCCCTTTTTTGCATTCTGTTTTATTACCAAACATTTGCCATTCTTGTTGTTCGTGTACAAAATAATCCTGCAAAATCTAACTCATATTATGTTGTTTTGAGTTAGAAAAATACAAATTATTTCATATACGAACAAAATTTCATGAAAAAACAAGAAAATGGCTTGAATTGGGTTAGTTTTTAATGAATTATTTCAAATACATACCAATAACTGTCAGGTTTCCACTACCGGCTAGGCTGGCAGTCCTGATTATTCACCGCCAGGGCCGTCTCGACGTGGCACCTCATCCGGTGTTACATTTGTGGTAACATCAGAA
This sequence comes from Faecalimonas sp., assembly GCA_036307525.1. Classification (GTDB taxonomy): domain Bacteria; phylum Bacillota; class Clostridia; order Lachnospirales; family Lachnospiraceae; genus Faecalimonas. The sequence goes on along the minus strand of JAXJXL010000159.1, from coordinate 11,063 downwards.
GGTCTCGGTAAATCAATCTCCGGAATATTGTCATCATCATAAACATTTCCCGGACGTGTGGTTATCTCGATAACCGGATGTTCTTTTTCTTTCATGCGCATGTACTCCTTTCGAAGAATGTTTCGAAGATAGTGTTTGCATTTATCTTTCTTTTTATCAAATTTTCTGTTAGAATAACAAAAGAAATCAAACTAAAAGGAGTTATCTATATATGAGTATCTTAAATGTTGAGCATTTGACACATGGATTTGGTGACAGAGCTATCTTTGGAGATGTTTCTTTTCGTTTGTTGAAAGGTGAGCATATTGGTCTTGTTGGGGCCAATGGAGAAGGCAAATCGACGTTTTTAAATATAGTGACAGGAAAACTGCAACCCGATGAAGGAAAAATTGAGTGGGCAAAAAATGTGCGTGTGGGTTATCTTGACCAGCATACAGTTTTAGAAAAAGGAATGACCATTCGTGAAGTGTTAAATTCTGCGTTTGCATTTTTATTTGACATGGAAGCAGATATGAACCAGATGTTTGAGCAGATGGATGAAGCATCTCCTGAAGAGATGGAGAGGTTACTTGAAGAAACAGGAACTATTCAAGATTTGCTGGAACAGCATGATTTTTATGTCATTGATGCAAAAGTAGAAGAAGTGGCAAGAGCACTTGGTCTTATGGACATTGGGCTGGAACGCGATGTAACAGACCTAAGTGGTGGACAGAGGACGAAAGTGTTACTTGCGAAATTACTTTTGGAAAAGCCGGACATTCTTCTTTTAGACGAGCCTACCAACTACTTAGACGAAGAACATATCGCATGGCTCAAACGGTATTTAATCGAGTATGAAAATGCATTTGTGTTAATTTCCCATGATATTCCGTTTTTAAATGAGGTAATCAACATCATATATCACATGGAGAATCAGGAACTCAACCGTTATGTGGGCGACTATGACCATTTCCAAGAGGTTTATGCAGTGAAGAAAGCGCAACTTGAAGCAGCTTACAAGAGACAGCAGCAGGAAATCAGTGAATTAAAGGATTTTGTTGCCAGAAATAAGGCACGCGTGTCCACCAGAAACATGGCAATGTCACGCCAGAAGAAGTTGGATAAGATGGATGTGATTGAGCTTGCGGCAGAAAGACCAAAGCCGGAATTCAACTTCAAAGTGGGTAGAACTCCTGGAAGATATATTTTCGAGACAAAAGACTTGGTAATCGGGTACAATGAGCCACTTTCCAAACCACTGACGCTTTCGATGGAAAGAGGAAGTAAGATTGCACTTGTTGGTGCAAACGGAATTGGAAAGACAACACTCTTAAAGAGTATTTTAGGATTAATTCATCCGCTCGAAGGCTCGGTAGAACTGGGAGAAAACTTGCTTATCGGATATTTTGAGCAGGAAGCAGCACCGGACAATGCAACTACATGTATCGATGAAATATGGAAGGAATTCCCATCCTATACGCAATATGAGGTACGTTCCGCATTGGCGAAATGTGGTCTGACAACCAAGCATATTGAAAGCCAGGTGAGAGTACTCAGCGGTGGCGAGCAGGCAAAGGTTAGACTTTGTAAATTGATTAATCGAGAAACAAATATTCTGCTTCTCGACGAACCAACCAATCATTTGGATGTGGATGCAAAAGATGAGTTGAAGCGTGCGCTCATAGATTACAAGGGAAGCGTACTTCTGATTTGCCACGAGCCAGAGTTTTATCGTGATGTGGTAGATGAAGTTTGGGACTGCACAAAGTGGACCACCAAGATATTTTAGGAGATAACCTTCGAATATCGAATTAAAGCATAAAAAAGTTGCTTCATATTTGAGCAATCAAGCATGCTTTCAGGATGCCATTGCACACCAAGCACAAAGGTGTGTGATGGCATTTCTATTGCTTCTACAATTGCATCGCCGGTAAAGCCGGAAACGGCGAGTCCCTTCCCAAGTCGGTCTATAGATTGATGGTGAAAACTGTTTGTGTATGCAAAACTACCAAGTATTTTATGCACTTTACTTTCTGGTTCAAAGATTACCTTGTGGCTGATATCTCTGCGGGAGATACTATTTTGCATATGATTGATAGTTTCAAAATCAACAAGATTTATATCCTGATATATTGTTCCGCCACAAGCAACATTTAATACCTGCATACCACGGCAGATTGCGAATACTGGTTTGTCTGCTTCCAAAACTGCTTTCATAAGACGAATCTGGAATAAGTCAAGGGTGATATCTGTTTTGCCTACATTTGTGGCAGGTTCCTGTCCGAAAAGAAGAGGAGTAATGTCCCCACCGCCACAAAACAGAAAACCATCGCATAACTCTACATATTCCTGAATAACAGTTTTTGATTTGATGAGAGGCAGAACAATCGGAAGTCCGCCTACTGATTTCACTGCCTGAATATAGGCATCGCTTACAAATTGTCTATGACTTTCCAATCCACAAATAACAACACCAATTTTTGTTCTCATATATACAACTCCTTTAAAATAGAGTAGACTATAATAATAGAATTTATGCAGGAGACTGGAAAAAAATGAGATTAATTGACTTACATTGTGACACAATTTGGATGTTAATGCGCGAGAAAAATACAAATTTAAAAAACAATCCGTTTTGTGTGGATGTTGAAAAGATGAAGGCAGCAAGCAGCATGGCACAATTCTTTGCATGTTTTATCTATTTAAATGAGATTGCTAGTGAAGAAAGATGGGAGCAAGGATATCAGTTATCTTTAGATATGATTAAGAGAGGAAAAGCAGAGTTTACTGCATGCTCTAAGAATATTGCATTGGCTTTAAGCTATGAAGACATGGTAACAAACTATGCAAAAGGGAAATTGTCTGCTTTCTTAACTGTTGAAGAAGGAGGAATCCTGAATAGTGATTTAAATCGGCTTCAGACACTATACGATGAAGGTATTCGTCTTATCACTCTCACATGGAATCACGAAAACTGCATCGGCTATCCAAACAGCAAGGACAAAGCTATCATGCAGAAAGGATTAAAGCCGTTTGGTGTTGAAGTGGTGGAAAAGATGAACGAGTTAGGGATGATTATTGATGTTTCCCATTTGTCAGATGGTGGATTCTGGGATGTTTTAAAATACAGTAAAAAGCCGATTGTGGCTTCGCATTCCAATGTGAGAAGCCTGTGTAATCACCCACGTAACCTTTCCGATGAGATGATAAAGGCATTAGCTGAACAGGGCGGAATTGCAGGGGTTAATCTGTATCCGTATTTCATAAATAAGAGTGGAAAAGCGACAGTAAAAGATATTGCAGACCACGTGTGGCATATGTACCAAACAGGTGGAGAAGATTTCATTGCAGTAGGAACTGATTTCGATGGATTTGATGAAGGAGAACTTGAAATAGCACATATAGGAGAGATGGATAACCTGTATGAAGCAGTGAAAAGAAGAGGGCTTACTCAGCGTCAGATGGAGAAGTTCTGGACTGGCAATGCGGTGAGGGTGATGAAACAGATATTTTAAAATTACATTGAAAAATACATAATTTCACAGTATACTAAACAGAGACACAAATTAGGAAAAAAGGAAATTAAACTATGGCAACAATTAACCCATTTAAAGCAATAAGACCGAGTAAGGATAAGGCACAGCGCATCGCTGCTTTGCCTTATGATGTATATAATCGTGAGGAAGCGAGAAGGGAAGTGGAGAGAGAACCGCTTTCTTTTTTGCGCATTGATAGAGCGGAGACACAATTTCCAATTGGTTTTGATATTTATGATGAAAAGGTGTATCAGAAGGCCCGTGACATCCTTTGGGAGATGGTGGAAAGTGGCGATTTTGTAGCGGATAATCAAGCCTGCTATTATATTTATGAATTGACCATGAATGGACGTGTACAGGATGGATTAGTAGCATGTGCATCCATAGATGATTATAAAAATGGAATCATCAAGGAACATGAGAAAACTCGCGAAGAAAAAGAACGAGACCGTATATGGCATGTGGATACGTGTAATGCACAGACGGGACCGATTTATTTGGCATATCGTGCGAATTCAGTGGTTCGTGAGATTATTGCAATTAAGAAACAAGAAGAACCGTTGTACGATTTTGTCTCAGAGGATGGCATTCGTCATCGGGTCTTTCGGATTGACTGTCAAGAACAGATTCGGAACATCCAAAATGAATTCGAGAAGATTGAACAAATATACATAGCCGATGGGCATCATAGAGCAGCTTCAGCTGTAAAAGTTGGATTAAAAAGAAGGGAACTGAATCCAAATTATGATGGAACGGAAGGATTCAACTTCTTTCTTTCGGTTTTGTTTGCAGATGAGCAGCTTATGATTATGGACTACAACCGAGTCGTGAAGGATTTGAACGGCTACACACCGGAGCAGTTTCTAGATAAAGTGTCTAGCGTATTTGATGTGACCTTAGATCAAAGTACTGACCATCATCCAAGCTGCAAAGGCGAATTTGCCATGTATCTGGAAGGAGAATGGTATCGTTTAATTGTAAAGGACGAGGATAAGAGCACACATCCGGTGGAGGGATTGGATGTTTCCATATTACAGAACAAGTTACTTACACCGATTCTTGGAATTGGTGATCCGAGAATTGATACACGAATAGATTTTGTCGGCGGGATTCGTGGACTTGACGAGCTGGAACGCAGAGTAGCAATGGATTCAAAGGTGGCATTTGCTATGTATCCAACTTCCATACAGGAGCTTTTTGATGTTGCGGATGCGGGGCTGTTAATGCCACCGAAATCAACCTGGTTTGAACCAAAGCTAAGAAGTGGTTTATTTATACACGAAATATAAAAAAGAAAAGGAGTAAAAAAGATGCAATACCAAGTAAAAAGAATCGAAAACAGAAATCAAATCGAACAATGTGAGCAATTTTCAATTAACCATTTTATGTGGAACAGCAAGCAGGAGCCCAAAGCATATGGTTGGATGGGATACATAGAAGGAGAAGGATTATTTGTAAAAATGGTTTGTGAGGAAACAAATCCAAAGAGAGAATATAAAAATCACAAGGACCCAGTTTACAAAGATAGCACGATGGAGGTTTTTCTTGCATTTCCGGAAGGGGAAATCAGCAATGACTGCATGTATACTAATTTTGAAATTAATTCCAATGGTGCTATGCTTGCCAATTTTGGGGAGGGGAGACAGGGAAGACAATTTATTTCTGATGCCCAGTATGAAGAAACAGGCGTAAAGTCAACCATAGAGGCAGATAAGTGGTTCTTGGAAGTGTTGTTTCCTGAGTCCTATTTGAACCAGATTTGCGAGTTCAATGAAATTAAGGGTGGAAAAGAATTCTATTGCAATTTCTACAAGATTGCAGAATCAGAGGAAATCCAGCATTTCGGAAGTTTTTCTCCGATTGAGAGTGCCACACCGAATTTCCACTTGCCGGTATGTTTTGCAAAGGCGAGAATTTTATAAAAAATATCCTGGCAAGTTTGTATGAACATTTGCCAGGATTTTTTATGTATCTTTTTATTTCTCATTTGCCTTTACTTCAGCTAATTTCATTGCGCGAACCTTTAGTGGAAGTCCGAATAGTGTAATGAATCCGTCTGCGTCGTGATGGTCATACATATCACCTGTTGTAAAGCTTGCAAGTGATTCATTGTACAAAGAATATGGAGAAGTAGTACCGGCTTTGATGATATTGCCTTTGTAAAGCCTGAATTTCACTTCACCTGTCACATATTCTTGTGTTGATTTTACAAATGCTCTTACGGCATCACAAAGTGGTGTGAACCATTTGCCTTCGTAGACGATTTGAGCAAGCTTGTTACCCATATCTTTTTTTACTTCCATGGTAGCACGGTCTAATACAAGTTCTTCTAATTGTTGGTGAGCTTCCATAAGGATTGTTCCGCCCGGTGTTTCATATACACCACGAGATTTCATACCAACCACACGGTTTTCTACGATATCGATGATACCGATACCATGTTTTCCGCCAAGAATGTTTAATTTCTTGATAATGTCTGAAACTTTCATTTTTTCGCCGTTGAGAGAAGTAGGGATACCTTTCTCAAATGTCATAGTTATGTATTCCCCTTCATCCGGAGCCTTTTCAGGAGAAACGCTGAGCACCAACAAGTGGTCGTAGTTTGGTTCCTGACTTGGGTCTTCCAATTCCAATCCTTCGTGGCTGATGTGCCATAGGTTACGGTCACGGCTGTAGCTGTGGCTTGCATCAAATGGCAAATCAATGCCGTGTGCCTTACAGTATTCGATTTCATCTTCACGAGACTGCATGGTCCAGATGTCTGTCATTCTCCATGGGGCAATGATCTTAATGTCCGGTGCCAATGCTTTGATACCAAGCTCAAAACGGATTTGGTCGTTTCCTTTACCTGTTGCACCATGGCAGATAGCTACAGCACCTTCTTTTCTTGCGATTTCAACCAATCGTTTTGCGATAACCGGACGAGCCATAGAAGTACCAAGTAAGTACTTGTTTTCATATACAGCATTTGCCTGTACGCAAGGTACGATGTAGTCATCACAGAATTCATCTACGATATCTTCGATATATAATTTAGAAGCGCCGGATAATCTTGCACGCTCATGAAGTCCCTCAAGTTCTTCTCCCTGTCCACAGTCGATGCAGCAGCAGATAACTTCATAATCAAAATTTTCCTTCAACCATGGAATGATGGCTGTGGTGTCAAGACCACCGGAATATGCTAAAACAACTTTTTCTTTCATAATATATGCCTCCTAGTTTTTCCTTTATATAAGACTTTTTACAATCAATATGCACACTATACTCCTAATTTTGCATAAAATCAATAGAAAAATGAAAATTTATGCATAAAAATTTACATTTATATGAAAAAGTAATATAAAACGGGTTGCATTATGGTTAAAAACTGTGTAAAATTAACTATTGAATAATATGCACAACATGTGTATAATTATGCATTATAAAAAATAAGAGGTAGGTTTACTATGATTAAAGCAGGTATCATTGGTGCAACCGGATATGCCGGCGGCGAATTAGTACGAATATTAATGGGACATAAAGAGGTGGAAATTAAATGGTATGGTTCCAGAAGTTACATAGATAAGAAATACTATGAAGTGTATCAGAATATGTTTCAGATTGTGGAGGATGTTTGTCTGGATGATAATATAGAAGCGTTAGCAGAGCAAGTGGATGTGATTTTCACAGCCACACCACAAGGATTCCTTGCTTCTATATTAAATGAAGATATTTTATCCAAGGTGAAAATCGTAGACTTGAGCGCCGATTACCGCATCAAGGATGTGGCTACTTATGAAAAATGGTATAAAATAGAGCATAAGAGTCCGCAGTTTATCGAGGAAGCGGTTTACGGTCTGTGTGAAGTGAACCGAGAGGATGTAAAGAAGGCAAGATTGGTTGCGAATCCGGGCTGTTATACCACTTGTTCTATATTAACTATTTATCCGTTAGCAAAGGAAGGTCTCATTGACATGAACAGCATTGTTATCGACGCGAAGTCAGGAACCTCCGGTGCGGGACGTGGTGCTAAGGTAGATAATCTATATTGTGAAGTTAACGAGAACATCAAAGCATACGGCGTGGCATCCCACAGACATACTCCGGAGATCGAGGAACAGTTAGGATATGCATCCGGTGAAAATGTGGTGCTTAATTTCACCCCACATCTTGTTCCGATGAATCGAGGAATTCTGGCAACTGCATATGCAAACTTGAAGCCAGGTGTAACAGAAGATATGGTTCGGGCTGCGTATGATAAATATTATAAAGAAGAAAAATTTGTCCGCGTATTAGATAAAGGTCTCTGTCCACAGACAAAATGGGTGGAAGGTAGCAACTACGTGGATGTGAATTTTGTGATTGACAATCGCACCAACCGTGTTATTATGATGGGAGCGATTGATAACCTTGTAAAAGGTGCAGCAGGCCAGGCCGTTCAGAATATGAACCTCATGTTTGGTTTGCCGGAGACAGAAGGATTGAATCTGGTTCCAATGTTTCCATAAAAATAGGTAAAAGAGATTTGTGGAGGAATGGATATGAAGAAAATAGAAGGAGGCGTTACGGCAGCTAAGGGTTTTGAAGCAGCAGGAGTGGCGTCGGGTATTCGTAAGAAGGGACGCTTGGATATGGCGATTGTTTATAGTCAAACGCCATGTCAGGTGGCAGGTGCATTTACAACCAACGTGGTAAAGGCAGCGCCTGTAAAATGGGACCAAAAGATTGTGAAGGAAAGTGCTTATGCACAGGCAGTCGTGGTGAACTCAGGGATTGCAAATGCATGCACCGGAGCAGAGGGCTATGGATACTGTCAGGAAACAGCAGAAAAAATGAGTGAGGCCCTTGGAATTCCGACAGATGCGGTTTTGGTTGGCTCTACCGGTGTTATCGGCATGCAGCTTCCGATGGATAAAATTAAAGCGGGCGTAGAACAGTTAGTGGAAGTGAAAAACGCATCTATTGAGGCAGGAACAGCGGCTGCACAGGCGATTATGACAACGGATACTTGCAAGAAAGAGATTGCTTTGCAGGTGGAGATTGACGGAGTGACAGTTACCATCGGTGGTATGGCAAAGGGCTCTGGTATGATTCATCCAAATATGTGTACCATGCTTAGCTTTATTACAACGGATGCAGCTATTTCCAAGTCAGCACTTCAGAAAGCTTTAAGTGCAGACGTAGAAGATACCTATAATATGATTTCCGTAGATGGAGACACCTCTACCAATGATACGGTTTTAGTACTTGCAAATGGAATGGCAGGAAATCAAGAGATTGTGGAAGATACGGAAAGCTATGAAATCTTTGCCAAAGGTCTTCGTGAAGTGAATGAGTATCTGGCAAAACAGATGGCAGGTGACGGTGAGGGTGCAACTGCACTGTTTGAGGTCAATGTTATTGGTGCTGAGACAAAAGAGCAGGCTAAAATATTAAGCAAATCAATCGCTTGTTCAAACCTTGTAAAGACTGCAATCGCAGGACATGATGCTAACTGGGGACGTATCATCTGTGCAATGGGATATTCGGGCGCACAGTTTGACCCGGAAAAGGTCGACTTGTTCTTTGAGAGCAAAGCAGGCAAGATTCAGATAACAGAGAATGGTGTTGCACTGAACTACAGTGAAGAAAAGGCAACAGAGATTTTATCCCAGGAAGTAGTGATTGCAACTGCAGACATTAAAATGGGAAATGAAAAAGCAACTGCATGGGGATGTGATTTGACACACGGATATATCAGCATCAATGCAGATTATAGGAGCTAGTTATGGATCAGAAATTAGAAAAATATTTAAGCAAGGCAGAGGTTTTGATTGAAGCCCTTCCTTATATCCAAAGATTTAATCGAAAAGTAATTGTAGTAAAATACGGCGGAAGTGCCATGGTGGATGAAGAGTTAAAGCGCAGAGTCATCCAGGATGTGACACTTTTGAAGTTAGTTGGATTTAAGCCGATCATCGTACATGGTGGTGGTAAAGAAATTAGTAGCATGGTTTCTCGTTTGGGAATGGAACCGAAATTTGTGAATGGGCTTCGTGTGACAGATGAGCCAACCATGGAGATTGCAGAAATGGTGCTTGGTAAGGTGAACAAGAGCCTGGTACAATTGGTGGAATCTTTAGGTGTGCGTGCCATTGGTATCAGTGGCAAGGACGGAGCCCTTCTTAAAGTGAACAAGAAGTATTCCAATGGAGAAGATATAGGATTTGTTGGCGATGTAAAAGAAGTAAACGCACAGATTTTATGGGACTTACTGGAGAAAGATTTCCTACCAATCGTTTGTCCGATAGGAATGGATGACGATTACAACACATATAACATTAATGCGGATGATGCGGCATGTGCCATTGCACAGGCAATGCAGGCTGAGAAACTGGCATTCCTTACAGATATTGAAGGTGTTTATAAAGACCCGAAGGACCCGGAAACATTGATTCCGGTATTGCCTATCTCGGAAGCAGAGAAGCTCATGTCAGAAGGTTATATTGGCGGCGGTATGCTTCCGAAGATTCAAAATTGTATTGATGCGGTAAATAGTGGGGTTTCCAAAGTGCATATTTTAGATGGACGTATTCCGCACTGTCTGTTGTTGGAAATCTTTACGAATAAAGGTATTGGTACAGCGATCCTAAAGGATGATGGAAAGTAGGTTTTATCATGAATCATTATATTAATCAGGCAGAAGAAGCCTTGCTGCATACATACAATCGATATCAGATTGTATTGGAAAAAGGCGAAGGCGTATATCTGTATGATACAGAAGGAAAACAGTATCTGGACTTCGCGGCAGGAATTGCAGTTTGTTCTTTAGGCTATGGACATCCGAAATTTACGGAATGCTTGAAAAACCAGATAGAAACGCTGACGCATACGTCAAACTTGTTTTACAGCAAACCGGTGGCGAAGGCAGCACAGAACCTGAAAAAGATGGCCCAGATGGACCGGGTGTTTTTTACCAACAGTGGTACGGAGGCAATTGAGGGCGCATTAAAGGCAGCCAGAAAATATGCATATACAAAAGGTAGTGGCAAATATGAGTTTATTGCCATGAACCATTCTTTTCATGGAAGAAGTATGGGCGCTGTTTCCGTAACAGGAAATGAACATTATCGCACACCGTTTGAGCCATTGATTAGTGGTGTAAAATTTGCAGATTTTAATGATATTGAAAGCGTGAAGGCGCAGATTACAGATAAGACCTGTGCTATTATCTTGGAACCTGTACAAGGCGAAGGTGGTATTTATCCGGCGGATGCAGAATTTTTAAAACAAGTGCGTGCGATTTGCGATGAAAATGACATTCTGCTTATCTTTGATGAAATACAGTGTGGCATGGGACGTACCGGAAGTATGTTTGTATGGCAGAGGTGTGGTGTGAAGCCGGACATTATGGCTATGGCAAAGGCAATTGGAAATGGTGTGCCGGTTGGTGCATTTGCAATGACAGAACAAGTTGCAGAGTATTCACTTGTTCCGGGCGACCACGGAACAACCTATGGGGGAAATCCACTGGTATGTGCAGCTGTTGATATGGTGCTACAAATTTTTGAAGAGGAGCATATCATAGAG
>JAXJXL010000158.1:0-6410 GCA_036307525.1 Faecalimonas sp. | reverse complement strand
TCCATACATATAAATCTGACATTTTTAAGTTCACAAAATTCCTCTGTGTCAAATTTTTCTAATGCACGAAGTAAAACACTGGAATATCTTTCGATTCCAATGTAATTGATTTGTGGATTCTGCTTTGCAAGGGTTAAAATAAACTGCCCTTTTCCCATACCAATCTCAATGTGGATGGGATTACTATTTTCAAATAGCGTGTTCCACTTTCCCTTATATTCTTTACTTTCCTTTACAGCAATCGGATGACGTCTAATAACGTCATCCGCACCTGGTATATTTCTTAGTCTCATATGTTACCTCTTTATCATTCAACAATGAAGCTCGAATAATAGCAATTAGTACTCAAAAACCGCAACGCCATATGGTGGCAAATCATAAGCAAATGAATACGGTCTTCCGTCGCACTCTGATTTTACTGCCTTGTAAACTAACGGACGTTCCTGACCTGTTCCACCATATTTCAACTCATCGCTATTGATAATCAATTTGTACTGCTTTCTTCTTGGCACTCCAACACGATAATCTGGTCTTGCCATCGGTGTCATATTGCATACAAATAACAAGTTTTTCTTTTTGTCCTTGGAATGTCTCACAAAACTATAGATGCTTCTGTCTGCATCATCCGCGTTAATCCATTCAAATCCTTCCCAACTGTCGTCACATTCATACATAGCTTTATTTTTCTTATATAAATGCAACAAATCTTTCATAAATTCCTGTACATTTCTGTGCCATTCCTCACCTAATAAGTACCAGTCAAGCTCACGGGCTTCGCTCCATTCCTGTAATTGGGCAAAATCCTGTCCCATAAACAACAATTTCTTTCCAGAATGTCCCATCATAAATGCATAACCTGCCTTCAGATTTGCAAATTTATCAAATCCAAGCCCTGGCATCTTATTTAGCATGGAGCATTTTAAATGTACAACCTCGTCATGAGATAATACAAGCACATAATTTTCACTGTATGCGTAGCTCATAGCAAATGTCATATTATAATGTGCACCTTTTCTGAAATATGGATCCAATTTCATATACTCTGTAAAATCATGCATCCAACCCATATTCCATTTCAAACTGAAACCAAGTCCATCATCCTCCGGTTTTCCTGTTACCTTCGGCCATGCTGTAGATTCCTCTGCAATCATCATGGTTCCAGGATTACGTCCGAGAATTACAGAGTTCAAATGCTTGAAGAATTCAATTGCTTCTAAATTCTGGTTTCCGCCATATTTATTTGCAACCCATTGACCATCTTCTTTTCCATAATCCAAATACAACATAGACGCAACTGCATCTACACGCAAACCATCAATATGGAAATGTTCAATCCAGAACAACGCATTTGCAATCAGGAAGTTCTGCACTTCAGGTCTTCCAAAATTAAAGATTTTAGTTCCCCAATCCGGATGCTCCCCTTGTCTTGGGTCTGCATGTTCAAAAACAGCAGTTCCATCAAACATAGCCAATCCATGCGCATCTCTTGGAAAATGAGCTGGAACCCAATCCAAAATAACACCAATATTATTCTTGTGGAAATAGTTAATCATATATGCGAAATCTTCCGGCGTTCCATAACGGGAGGTAGGTGCATAATATCCTGTCACCTGATATCCCCATGAGCCATCGAACGGATACTCCGCAATCCCCATGAGCTCGATATGGGTGTAACCCATTTCTTTGATATATTTGGTCGCTTCCACTGCAAACTCACGATAGGTATAGAATCCATCGTCTTCCCTACCCGGATGACGTTTCCATGAACCAATGTGTGCCTCATAAATAGATACCGGATTCACGTGGAAGTCCCATTCATTACGGGCCTCCATCCATTTGGTATCCGACCATTTTAAATTGCTGATGTCACTTACTCGCGATGCATTCCCCGGTCTTACCTCTGCATAATTCGCAAACGGGTCCGCTTTATACAGAAATTCCCCTGTCATCGTTTCGATACAGTATTTATACAACGCGCCCTTATCTATTCCCGGTATAAAACAGGTGTAAATTCCTAATGGCTCTTGGCGTTCCATCATATGTACACCTGGCTTCCAATCATTAAAATCTCCTACTACGGATACCGACACAGCATTTGGCGCCCACACAGCAAAATATACGCCTTTTCTTTTCCCATCCTTTACAACATGGGACCCCATCTTTTTGTAAATTTCATAATGGTTTCCTTGTCCAAATAAATATTGATCCAATTCTCCAACTTCATATGCTTTACTCATGTTATATACACTCCTCCACTGTTTGGCTGTCATTAACACATTTATTATATCTTATAATCTTACAAAAAAAAAGAGTTTTGGGACATTTCTCGTCCCAAAACTCTATGAACTATCTAAAATCTTCTTCTTTAAGAATAATACGATCAGATTCATCCTTATTCTTTCCAACCAGCTTCTTCACCAACTTCTTCAATGTAGTTCTGTTAGCGTTCTCAATAGCATCATCTATGATAGCTTTCACGTCAGCAACCGTAACTACCTTCTCTTCTCTTTGAAGAATGTCAATGTCGCTGTATAATGCAAGAATTCCCATCTCGTCAATCTTATACCCATTTTCTTTTGCATACGTTTGACCAAATGTTACAAGCTCATCATTGATAAATACCGGCAGATCAATACGAGAATTGAACTTTTTCGCAAAGTTAGGAAATTCATTCATAAGTCGCTCAATTGGTTTTCTTTCATCTTCAAGTACAACAAGAAGTTCTCCTGTCTGTCCTTCCATCAATTCGCACAAATCCTCGATCGTATTACGTTTTAATCTGGAAGCCTTTTCAACAACAAGTGCTCCGCCATGAAGCTTCTCAACAATATCACTTACATTCTTATTGTTAAGAGCCTCCGCTTTTACAATCGCAACTTTTCCATGTTTCATTTTTCTGGACTTTTGGATTGCTTTTACAATATTAACTGCAAGGACTGTTTTGCCTGAACCTCTACGTCCAACAATAAGTACATTTCCAATTCTAGATGTTCCATATCTAGACTTACACTTCTTGTCCTCTTCTAATACCTTAACAATCTGTTCACTCATACCATGTACTGGGACAAAATATGAGAACAATTTCTTCTGTTCTTCTGTAAGACCGGCTTTCAGTCCTATATCACTATGTGCTTCTAAGTCATATCGTCCTTGAACAACAAAACCTGTATCATATGGTGTGCCTGCTTTGGATGGTTCTTCTGGTTCGTAAGGTGGAATAACTGCACTCGCTACAGCCACCTCTTCCATCGGTGTCTCATCCGGTACGTCTACACGAGCTGCACTTGCCAGCGCTTTTGCAGACAACGCAATCTCTTGTGTATCTCCAAGTTTAATGTCTTCTTCTGCCTCTGCTTTCTCAGCACTTGGTTGCAATTCTCCCATACCTTCAACTTCTTTTGCAACCATCTTTTCAATGTCTGCTGTTTCCGTGTATGTGATATCAATTTCCGGCACATCCATTGACTCTGTCATCGGTGTGCTTGCAGGCTCATCCGGAGTTGCAATAAACTCATCTACCTCTTCTTTACCTGCCAGTCTAATCTCCATCGCAGACAATTGTTCTACCACCTTCTGCAACAATGGCTTGTCCTCTACGACTTCGTCTATTTCCTTCGCAGTTTTCTGTGCATCAATCTCAGCCGACTCCGCTTCCAGTTCTTCCATTAATTTTCTGACATCATCAGACAAGATTTCTTCCTTTTCTTCTTCTGCCTTTTCAACCTCTGCAGCAATCTCAGCTTTTTCCTGTTCCACGCGCTCAAACTCTGCCTGAATCATCTGTGCATTTTCCATCTGCTGCTCCTGCCAATCCTGTACGATTTCCTCGATGGACATGGTCGGTTTGTTTTCTGCTACTGTCTCTTGTACAGCTTCTTCCTCGACTTCTTCTACTTCCTGAGCATCTTCAGTAGCGTCTGTTTCAACCTCATCTTCTTCTGTAATTTGCTCTTCTGCCAGTGCTTCTGCTGCAACTACTTCCGGAGCAATCTCGTCTGCGACCTCTGCAACATGCTCCTCTGCCATAGTTTCTTCAACTGTCGACACATCCTCAACCGCAGTTTCTTCCACCACTGGTGTTTCCTCTGCTATAGGCGCTTTCTGTTCTTCCAAACGGCTCATATATTTCTCGTGTTGTAGCGGAGTTAACGGCTTGTACTGCATCTTCAATTCCATCGCTTTGTAAATATATTTACCTTCGCTAAACCAAAGAATCAAGTCATCGCACTCTTCCAAGCACTCAGAAATCATTCCTGCTTCTTTATATAACCCTGCCAGCTCAAAGGCCCATTTCTCCACGTATTCTACTTTTTTAAATTCTTCCAAAACAGCAATCTGTTCTGAAATCGGTGCGTTTTTGCTTTTTAAAATTTTATACTTAAAAATAAAACGGTTCGGATCATTTGGTGCTAACGCTACAAATTCCTCGTAGCAGTCCATCGCCTCTTTCACTTCGTTCATTTTAAGAGCAAGCGTTCCTAGACGATAGATAATCTTCTTGCTGTCCGGTTGACGGTCATATGCCAAGAACAAGATATCTCTTCCCTTTTGATATTCTCCATTATATTCATAAACTTCACTGACTGCACAAAGTACTGCAACGTTTTTCACTTTGCGCCAGTCAATGCTTTCCGCAATCTCATAAGCATCTTTATATGACTTATTTTCCAAGCACTTAAGCATCTGTTCTGTTTTTTGACGATATTCGTGTTTATCCACTGTATTTCACCCCTATTAAAAACTTTCATACATATGAATTATATTATCACACACAACATGCAATGTCAAAATGGTTGTAACAAAAATGTAACATTTTTTGCAACTATTCAGCCATGCGGCAAATACATGCATTGGCGGTGTCATGCTTGCATGTAAGACGACATTGAATGTATTTGACATATGGCGTTTAGCCAAAGCGAGAAGAAGCGTAGCGTATTCGAGCTGTATGGCTGAATAGTTGCAATTTCTACCACACATAAAATGGCAGCCATCATAACCTTTTATAATGACTGCCATTTAATATTCATTTTTATTCATTTGTTTTCTATTCTCACATTTGGAGGATATTTGTGATATAAACCTGTGCGCCTATCTTCTTAAAGTTATATCGAAATTCATCTTTACTTCTTATTATTATCTGATGTTTCTTTACACATCTCAATTATATAACTTTAATCTTTTATGTGGTATACTTTCATTCAATATGTCTGCAAATATATCATCTTTCCCTTTTTCATCCAGATTTACTTATACTCTCCAAATCCCTTTTTACTTTTTCATATTCTTCTGGAATTATAATCTATGGTAAAGGCTTTCATCACAGGTCGTTACATTTGCCATACCACTAACATATTGAATTATGCACTCGAAATTGTCCACTGGATTCTCAGCCTCCCTTTCCCTCAACTATTCTTAAAGTTTTTTCTTTAAGTGGTTTGTTTTGTTGTATTCATACTAACATTGATGCTTCGATTTGTCAATACTATTTTTAATTATTTTTATAATTATTTTTCTTCTTTCGTAAATTGTTTGAATTGTCTGATTATTTAACCTCAATTCCTCAAAAAACGCAGCCGGGCGAATGCCAAGCTGCGCTTTTTGAATACTTATCCTTTATAATAGTTAATCAAGCATCCCTTCAAGATAATCTCTCTTTCATTATCTGTAAGGTCTCCAAGTTTGAGTTCGATTTCTTTCAATCCTTCACCGACTACAAACGCTTTTACCACATCCCATTTTTCTTCCACTGCTTTTCTCACATTCGGAACAAAAATGTAGTCGCCGTTTTGGAAGCTAAGTGCTTCGTGGCTTTCTTCTGTAATAAACGGAAGCATACCCCAGTTGATTAAGTTGGAACGGTAACGTTTTGTTGCGTATTCATTTGCAATGTTTGCCCATCCACCAAGCACCTTTTGACAAGATGCTGCCTGCTCACGAGCTGAACCATCACCTGGTTTTACTGCAAAGATTGTGCTTCCAACGCCAAGGTTGCCTTCTCCAACTTCCGGATAAGCAGTACGGATTGTCGCCATCACTGGTTTCAATTCCTCTAATACTTCCAATGGACATGTGCCAGCTTCAATAGCTTTTTGTGCTTTTTGCACTTCTTTTGCACGTCCAACGTATGCTGGATCTTTACGAGATAATGCAAATTCTGCAAGTCCAAGTGGGTTGGAACGATAACTTGAAGTTTCACCGGACGGAATCAATTCATCCGTTGTTGTTACAGGGTCATGAATCTCTGAAACAACTTTAAGCACTAAATTTTCAGGAAGTGCTGACATCGCCGGCCAATCCTTGATGTTTGGTCCGAATTGGATTTCTACATCTGGGTCTGCTACTCCCTTGCTGTCAAATACACGGTTTGCGTAAATGCTTGCATCAAAGTGATATTTTGGTGCCTTGTATTC
>JAXJXL010000157.1:0-8286 GCA_036307525.1 Faecalimonas sp. | reverse complement strand
TGGCAGCAGTTGTTACTTTAAGACTTCCAAGCAAAGAAAATCATTTCGAGTTTTTGGAAAAGATTGGTTCGTTGGAAGGCGTTATGTTTGTAGAAGAGATTTAAGGAATAAAAATGGATGTTGCATGTGTGAAGTGCAGCATCCATTTTTGTTCGTTTCATTTTAATTATCCTCAGGTATTTCACCTGTTGTATAAACTTGACGTTTTCTAGCCATTTCATCACTTTCCAGATATTCGTCATAGGTTGTAATTTTATCGATTAACTTTCCGCCAGGAATGATTTCCATAATACGGTTTGCTGTCGTCTGCACTACCTGGTGGTCACGGGAAGCGAAGAGCAGTACGCCTGGGAATTTGATTAATCCATTGTTAAGGGCGGTAATTGCTTCCATGTCCAAGTGGTCAGTTGGTTCATCAAGTACAAGAACGTTTGAACCTGAAATCATCATTTTCGACAACAAGCAGCGAACTTTTTCACCACCGGAGAGTACCTTTACTTTCTTAACTCCATCTTCACCAGAGAATAGCATTCTTCCTAAGAAGCCACGTACATAAGTTACGTCTTTTTCCTCGGAATACTGTGTCAGCCATTCTACAATCGTATCATCGTTGTCGAATTCACTTGTACTATCCTTCGGGAAGTACGCCTGGGTAGTAGTTACTCCCCACTTGTAAGTACCTTCGTCCGGTTCCATTTCACCCATCAAAATTTTGAATAAAGTTGTCTTGGCAAGCTCATTTCCGCCTACGAAAGCAACCTTATCTTCACGTCCGATTGTGAAGGAAATGTTGTCTAATATTTTTACGCCGTCAATCGTTTTTGAAATGCCTTCCACAGTGAGAACCTCATTACCAATTGTACGGTTTGGGCGGAAATCAATGTATGGATATTTTCTGCTGGATGGACGGATGTCTTCTAGTTCAATTTTTTCCAAAGCACGTTTACGCGATGTTGCCTGCTTTGATTTGGAAGCGTTGGCACTAAAGCGAGAAATAAATTCTTGCAGCTCTTTGATTTTTTCTTCTTTCTTACGGTTTGCTTCCTTCATTTGACGGATGATTAACTGACTTGATTCATACCAGAAGTCATAGTTTCCGGCGTATAATTGAATCTTGCCGTAGTCAATATCTGCAATCTGTGTACATACTTTATTTAAGAAGTAACGGTCATGGGATACAACAATGACCGTGTTGTCAAAGTTGATTAAGAATTCTTCCAACCAAGCGATAGCGTCTAAATCCAAGTGGTTGGTAGGCTCGTCGAGGAGTAAGATGTCCGGATTACCAAATAGTGCCTGAGCGAGTAACACCTTCACCTTTTCAGAACCTTTTAAATCTCTTAAGTATTTGTAGTGTAAATCTGTCTCAATTCCAAGACCATTTAAGAGAGAAGCAGCGTCTGATTCAGCTTCCCAACCGTTCATGGTAGCGAATTCGCCTTCTAACTCGCTGGCTTTGATTCCGTCTTCCTCTGTAAAGTCTTCCTTCATATAAAGGGCTTCTTTTTCTTTCATGATGTCATAGAGACGTCTGTTTCCCATAATAACGGTATCAAGAACTAAGTAGTCATCATATTTGAAATGGTCCTGTTGCAAGAAAGAAAGTCTTTCACCAGGTGTGATGATAACTTCGCCCTTTGTAGGCTCCAGTTTTCCGGAAAGAATTTTAAGAAATGTAGATTTCCCGGCACCGTTTGCTCCAATGAGACCGTAGCAGTTCCCTTCCGTAAATTTTACATTTACGTCTTCGAACAATGCTTTCTTTCCAACACGCAATGTAACATTACTTGTACTTATCATATATATTTACCTCCGTGGTCATATTCTAAAGCTCATTTTAACATGGAACGCTCGGATTGTAAATAAATTCATTGCAAGTAAAAAATAAATGTGTTATAATAACTAAGATTATGGGCTGAGTGGACAAACCGAGACCACTGAAAAGTGTATGGAAGATGCCCCGTGCTTTTTTCAGTAGTTTCGGAGAACTCAGTCAAAGTAGAAAAAAGGAGAAAAACTATGTTCAAGAAATTTGAAATGGAATTGGCCGGCAGAACTCTTCGTGCAGATATCGGAAGAGTGGCAGCACAGGCAAATGGTGCGGTTCTTTTGCACTATGGTGACACAGTTGTGTTATCAACAGCAACAGCTTCAGAAAAACCAAGAGAAGGAATTGATTTCTTCCCATTAAGTGTTGAATATGAAGAAAAAATGTACGCAGTAGGTAAAATCCCGGGGGGATTTAACAAAAGAGAAGGAAAAGCATCTGAAAATGCAATCCTTACATCTCGTGTAATCGACAGACCAATGAGACCATTGTTCCCAAAAGATTATAGAAATGATGTTACACTTAACAACATGGTTATGTCAGTTGATCCTGACTGCAGTCCGGAATTAACAGCAATGTTAGGTTCAGCAATTGCAACAGCAATTTCTGATATCCCATTTGATGGTCCTACTTCAACAACTCAAGTAGGTTTAATCGACGGCGAATTTGTATTTAACCCAAATGCAGCTCAAAGAGCGATTTCTGATATGCAATTGACAGTTGCTTCTACAAGAGAAAAAGTTATCATGATTGAAGCTGGCGCTAATGAAGTTCCAGAAGCTAAAATGATTGAAGCAATTTTCGCAGCACATGAAGTAAATCAAGAAGTAATCAAATTCATCGATACGATTGTTGCTGATTGTGGGAAAGAAAAACACGCTTACACAAGCTGTGCAATTCCGGAAGAATTGTTTGCTGCAATGAAGGAAATTGTACCTCCGGCAGAAATGGAAGTAGCAGTTTTCACAGATGTTAAACAGGTAAGAGAAGAAAACTTACGTGTAATCAGAGAAAAATTAGAAGAAGCTTTTGCTGACAACGAAGAATGGTTAGCAATCTTGGGAGAAGCTTTATATCAATATCAGAAGAAGACAGTTCGTAAGATGATTTTGGTTGACCACAAGCGTCCGGACGGAAGAGCAATCGACCAAATCAGACCACTTGCTGCTGAGACAGATATTATCCCGAGAGTACATGGTTCTGCTATGTTTACACGTGGACAAACTCAGATTTGTACAGTGACAACACTCGGACCTTTATCAGAAGCTCAGAAATTAGATGGATTGGATGAAGCAGAAGTTTCTAAGAGATACATGCATCACTACAATTTCCCTGCATACTCTGTAGGTGAAACAAAACCATCAAGAGGACCAGGACGTCGTGAAATTGGTCATGGTGCATTGGCTGAGAGAGCATTGGTTCCAGTACTTCCAAGTGAAGAGGAATTCCCATATGCTATCCGTACTGTATCAGAAACATTTGAATCAAATGGTTCTACATCACAGGCAAGTATCTGTGCATCAAGTATGTCACTTATGGCAGCTGGTGTTCCAATTAAAGCTGCAGTTGCAGGTATCTCAGCAGGTCTTGTAACTGGAGATACAGATGATGAATACTTGGTATTAACAGATATCCAAGGTTTGGAAGATTTCTTCGGAGATATGGACTTTAAGGTAGCTGGTACACACAAGGGTATCACAGCTATCCAGATGGATATTAAGATTCACGGTTTAACACGTGCAATCATTGAAGAAGCAATCGCTTGCACAAAGAAAGCAAGAACATATATCTTAGATGAAGTTATGTCAAAAGCTATTGCTGAGCCACGTGAAGAAGTTGGAAAGTATGCTCCAAAGATTCGTTCAATGCAGATTGATCCAGCGAAGATTGGTGATGTTGTTGGACAACGTGGAAAGACAATCAACGCTATCATTGAACAGACAGGCGTTAAGATTGATATTACAGATGACGGTGCTGTTTCTATCTGTGGTACAGATGCAGATAAAATGGAAGAAGCAATGAAGATGATTGCTACTATCGTTACAGATTTCGAAGCTGGAATGGTATTCGAAGGTAAAGTTATCAGCATCAAAGAATTCGGCGCATTCGTTGAATTTGCACCAGGAAAAGAAGGAATGGTACACATTTCTAAGATTTCAAAAGAAAGAATCAAACAAGTAGAGGACGTTCTTACATTAGGCGACAAGGTAAAGGTTGTTTGCCTTGGAAAAGATAAGATGGGAAGAATGAGTTTCTCTATGAAAGATGTAGACGAAGAGTAATTAAGGAAAGTCACCTCACGATGAGGTGACTTTTTTGCTTTATAGGAAACTTCGTTTCCATAAAGAAAAAACGCTCCGCACGGATGCGCAGGGGCACGTACAATGAAGAAGTTGCAAACTCTTTTTATAAAAAAATATTGACTTTACTGTGATAAAGCATTATACTTTACAAAGTAAAAAAAGGAGGGTACTAATTATGTCATACGTAGATGAGATTATTGAATTAGTTGTTAAGAAAAACCCTGCGGAACCAGAGTTCCATCAGGCCGTAAAAGAAGTTATGGAGTCACTTCGAGTAGTGATTGAAGCAAACGAAGAAAAATATAGAAGAGAAGCTCTTTTAGAGAGATTAGTGGAGCCGGAAAGAATTATCATGTTCCGTATTCCTTGGGTTGATGATAATGGAAATGTACAGGTGAATAAAGGTTATCGTGTACAATTCAACAGTGCAATCGGACCATATAAGGGTGGTATCCGTCTTCACCCATCTGTAAACTTAGGTATTATCAAATTCTTAGGTTTTGAACAGACATTTAAAAACTCTTTAACCGGACTTCCAATTGGTGGCGGTAAAGGTGGTTCTGACTTTGATCCTAAGGGTAAATCAGATAGAGAAATCATGGCATTCTGTCAAAGTTTTATGACAGAATTGTGTAAACATATTGGTGCTGACACAGATGTTCCAGCAGGAGATATCGGAACAGGCGCAAGAGAAATCGGTTATATGTACGGCCAATACAAACGTATCCGTAACGTATACGAAGGTGTACTTACAGGTAAAGGATTAAGCTACGGCGGTTCTTTGGCTAGAAAAGAAGCTACAGGATATGGCTTGTTGTATTTTACAGACGAGATGTTAAAATTAGCAGGAATCGAGCTTGCAGGTAAAACAGTAGCTATCTCAGGTTCAGGTAACGTAGCCATCTACGCAGCTGAAAAAGCAACACAGCTTGGTGCAAAGGTTGTGACAATGAGCGATTCTAACGGCTGGATATACGATGCCGAAGGAATTGACCTTGTAGCAATCAAAGAAATCAAAGAAGTACAACGCGCTCGATTGACAGAGTACAAGAAATATCGTCCAAATTCAGAATACCATGAAGGCAGAGGCGTGTGGACCGTGAAAGTTGATATTGCCCTTCCATGTGCAACACAGAACGAATTGTTATTAGAAGATGCAAAAGCATTGGTTGCAAATGGTGTTATTGCTGTAGCAGAAGGTGCAAATATGCCTACTACACTAGAAGCAACACATTACTTACAGGAAAATGGTGTAATTTTTGCTCCTGGTAAAGCATCTAACGCAGGTGGTGTTGCAACATCAGCACTTGAAATGTCTCAAAACAGTGAACGTTTAAGCTGGACATTTGAAGAAGTGGATGCAAAACTTCAAACAATCATGGTTAACATTTGTCATAACGCTGCGGCAGCAGCTAAGAAATACGGCGTAGAAGGTAACTACGTTGTAGGTGCTAACATCGCAGGATTTGAAAAAGTTGTAGATGCAATGACAGCACAAGGAATTGTATAATATAGAAAAGAATGAAAAGGCGCGGGCTGTGCAAAATGGTTTGCATGGCTGGCGTATTTTGTTTTATAGGAAACTCCGCAAGCAGACTCTTTTATAAGTAATTTTGCAAAAAGTACTTGACTTTAGCATGCTAATTCGTTACTATGAGAAAGTGTTATAAAAACAATTATAAAGGAGAACAAAATTATGAAAAAAATAGTTGCATTATTATTGAGTTTAGTTATGGTGCTTTCATTAGTGGCTTGTGGCGGTAATGATACTACGAAGTCTGATTTGGAGAAGGTAAAGGACGCTGGGAAACTTGTTGTTGGTATTACAGAGTTTGAACCTATGGATTACAAAGATAAGGATGGAAACTGGGTTGGTTTTGATGCAGATATGGCGACTGCATTTGCGGAGTATCTTGGTGTTGAGGTAGATTTTGAAGTTATTGTCGATTGGACAAACAAACATCTGGAATTGAATAACGGAAGTTATGATTGTGTTTGGAATGCTATGACATTGACAGACGAAGTGACAGCAGAGATGGCTTGCAAAGCATACTGTAATAATCATCAGGTTGTGGTTGTAAAGGCGGATAAGGCAGACCAATATACTACGGAAGAAAGTGTTGAAAACTTAGTTTTTGCAGTAGAGAGAGGAAGCGCAGGAGAAGCTGAGGCAAAGGCAAGAGGCTGGGAAACGAATGGCGTAGATGACCAGGCATCAGCATTGACTGAAGTAAAAGCAGGAGCATCAGATGCAGCTATTGTAGATTATTTGATGGCCGTTGCTATGGTTGGACCTAATACAGATTTTTCCAATTTGGTAGCAACTTCAATTTATGTTTCGGATGAAGAACTGGGTGTTGGATTCCGCAAAGATTCTGACCTTTTACCAGAATTAGAAAAATTCTTTGAAAAAGCATATGCAGATGGAACAATGATGAAATGTGCAAAAAAATACGGTCTTGAAGATGATATTATTGAACAGAAATAGATAGAAAGCAGGATATATATATGGAACGAATATTGGAACACTTTCCAATCGTTGTAAATGCACTAAATATTGGGTTTGTGCAGACCTTAAAACTGTTTGCCTCCACACTGATTGGGGCGATACCTTTAGGACTCATTATAGCCTTGGGTTCAATGTCCTCATTTAAACCGTTAAGTTATTTGACGAGAATGATTGTTTGGATTGTGAGAGGAACTCCTCTCATGATTCAACTGTTAATTATTTATTATGGACCGGGACTGATGTTGGAAAACCATATCTGGGGTGTTGGTGAATCGGGGCGTTTCTTAGCGGCGACGGTAGCATTTGTGTTTAACTATGCCTGCTATTTTTCTGAAATATATCGAGGTGGTATTCAAAGTGTGCCAGTTGGACAGGAAGAGGCAGGATTGGTGCTTGGAATGAAGAAGAGTCAGATTTTCTTCCGGGTAAAATTGTTGCAAATGGTAAAACGTGTTATTCCACCGATGTCAAACGAGATTATCACTTTGGTAAAAGATACGTCGCTTGCGCGTATTATTGCGTTACAGGAAATTATTTACGCAGGGCAAACTTTTATGAAAGGGTCTCAGGGAATTGCCGGTGCTATGTGGCCACTTTTCTTTACCGGTGTTTATTACTTGATATTCAATGGAATTGTTACAGTCCTTCTTGGACGTTTAGAGAAGAAACTGGATTATTTCCGATAGGGAGGTGCGGACAAGATGGCGATTTTAGAAGTAAAAAATATACATAAAAGTTTTGGACGCACAGAAGTTTTGAAGGATGTTAGTTTTTCTTTAGAGAAAGGGGATGTGGTATCTATTATTGGATCCTCGGGAAGTGGAAAGACAACCCTTCTTCGATGCCTTAATTTCTTGGAGCATCCGGACAAAGGGATAATCCGTGTAAATAATGAAACCATATTTGATGCAGAGGACAAGAAGACACAATTGGAATCGCAAATTCGAATGAAGCGTTTGCATTTTGGCCTGGTATTTCAATCCTTTAATCTGTTCCCACAATATACCGCTTTGCAAAACGTGATGTTAGCAAAAGAATTATTAGCGAAGGAACAACCGGATTATAAAGCAAGAAAAAAAGAGATTCACAGCGAAATCAAGGAGCAGGCAATCTCACTATTAAAGCAAATGGGACTTGAAAACAGAATGAACAATTATCCGCATCAGCTTTCGGGTGGGCAGTGCCAGCGTGTGGCCATAGCCCGCGCCCTTGCATTAGAGCCGGATATTCTTTGTTTTGATGAGCCGACATCGGCTCTTGACCCGGAACTTACCGGTGAGGTTCTGAAAGTTATCAAGGAATTGGCAGATAAAAAGACAACCATGATTATCGTTACGCATGAGATGGCATTTGCAAAGGAAGTCTCAGATCAGGTAGTGTTCATGGATGGTGGTATTGTTCTGGAACAGGGTTCGCCGAGTGAAGTCTTTGACAATCCGAAAGAAGAAAGAACCAAACAATTTTTAAAAGGTTATCATAACTAATATTGTGATGTAAAAAACTTTAAAAAAAGTTAAAAAAAGTGTTGACAAGTTGTTACATATAATAGTATACTAGCAAAGCGGGTTGCGAAACAGCCCGCTTATACTTGGGATCATAGCTCAGCTGGGAGAGCACCTGCCTTACAAGCAGGGGGTCACAGGTTC
>JAXJXL010000156.1:0-2511 GCA_036307525.1 Faecalimonas sp. | reverse complement strand
TAGTGATGAAAATAAATCTCCTTATAAAACGCTTCGTCTCTTGTATGTATATTTTCAAAGATTGCCATTTCCTACTACACCTCTCTTGGCATTATAATAGCCGCTATGATGTATGCTATCAATCCGCATCCGCCGGCTAAAGTGAAAATCACCCACGCAAGTCGGATAAGTGTCGGATCAATGTTAAAATAGTTGGCAATCCCTGCACATACGCCATCTATTTTTTTATCTGTGTTGCTTTTGTATAATCTTTTTCCCATAATCTTTGTCTCTCCCTTCGCTACTTGTTAATCACCGGTGATATAATCGGTTTTCCTTCTCTGTCAAGAAGTGGTGTCAATCCACCTGCGTATCCACCTTGCTGAAACATGTAATTTACACCTGTTTCAGTATCGACCCAAATCTCAATCACATTGAGTGCTCCTTGACTGTATACTTTTTCAAATCTGTTATTACCTTTCATACTTCGCTCCTCCTACAAAATCTCTCTCAATTTATCAAGGAATGCCTCCTCACCCCATGTATTGATCTTAAACAATACTGCCTGGCTTCCCCCGGATGTAATCGCCGAAAGATGAATTTCATCATTCCCATTCTGAAACAATGTGACATTCATACTTACACGATTCCCGCCGGCATAACTGTAACGCTCGAATACTCTGACACTGCATCTGGCATCCCCGCTATAAAAATCACTGGAATCTTCCAAAGATGCAGACATGCTACCATTTAAAATACCGGTTTCAATTTTCTTAATGAGCTGATTAAAGTCTCCACTCAATTTTCTTTCTAATTTTGCCATAACTCATTTCCCCTTCAGATAAACTACTGTCTGACAAATTCTAAATATCGTGTTCCCTGAAACGTAAGTTTTCCATAATCACCTTCAGCCAACATTCCGTACTCCATGCCGCTCATATGTAATTCCATACGGTCTCCGCTTTCTACTTGAAATGTGACATAATATGAAGTTGAGTGTGTCATGTGGTTTTTATGATGGTGATGGCTTGTATGCTGTCTTTTTGACACCACCGTGGCATCTACTGTCAGTCTCGGTGAATGATTGTTTTTATTCCACTGTGAAATTCCTCGAAAAACATTCAATAAAATAATACCAAACACCAGTACAAACATTAAACTAAATATAATATCAAAACCGCCTGCAAAAAACATTTCTCTTCCCCCTAAATTAAAAATTTTGCCTGTTCAAAATCTTTTTTATAAACCAAGATTTCATATTGGTACATTTGTTCCGTAGGATTTCCAAAACTCCCTTTCACACCTCGAATGGTCCCTCTTCCACTAAACTGTCCGAGATGGTTTCTTACTTTGTACTTATATGGAATAGAGTTGTTATCGAGAATACCTCGAATTTGATTAAATCTATCCATCTCAAATCCTGTCCATAAACTTTCTGAATTAAAGAACGTAAACATCGTGTACCTCCTTATCACATAGTCTTTGATTTTAACTGTGCCAGTACACCTGATACAGACTGAATAGCATCACGAACCTGTATCTTTGCATCGTTAATCTTCGTCTGCACCAAGTAATCTGCGATTACTCCGTCAAAAAAGAAGTCTGCAAAGGATAAAAACCCGCCGATGTCAAGACTTAGATTGTAAGTCCCATTCACATCCCGTAATTCCTTTTGGAATGTGGTAAGGTTTCGTTTTGCCTCTTCCATATAGGAAGTTGCTTCATTCATTTTGCTGTGTTTTGCAATTCCGGAAATCAAACCGCCACCGAAAATGTCCCATAGTCCCCAGTTGCTGGCGCTGGTAAGCTTCTCTTCTGCTTTTCTGAGACTTGCAAGCGCTCTTTCCCCTGCCTGAATTGCCT
Source organism: Faecalimonas sp. (assembly GCA_036307525.1). GTDB lineage: Bacteria > Bacillota > Clostridia > Lachnospirales > Lachnospiraceae > Faecalimonas. The sequence goes on along the minus strand of JAXJXL010000156.1, from coordinate 669 downwards.
CTCTGATTTCTCTCATTTCGTTTGTCATAACTTTTTTCCTCTCTTTCCGCAAGTTCTTGTGGCAGATGAGGGTAACAAAAAAAGACTTCTACCATGACAACTGCCACAATAAAAGTCTTGCCTGTGTGTCACTGTCAATAGTCCTTCAAAAACTGACTTTCCCCTCTCTTATGTCAGTCGTTTGTAATATCACCGTTTCCGTGTATGTCGATGAAATCGCCCAGATAAGTCGGTTCCGGTTTTACAATTGTTGTGACAAAATCTTTGGCTCTTGCTAATACTTCGCGCAAATCCCTCATAGATTGTCCGGCATAGATATGATAATCGGAAGCCACGCCGTAGGCTTCGATTCCAAGTTTTTCTGCTATGTAAAGTGCCCGGTACAAATGGTATTCCTGCGTAATGATTACCATCTTCTTGACACCAAACACTTCTTTTGCTCTGTATATACTTTCGTATGTCGAAAATCTGGCATGATCCATAAATATGTTTTCTGAATCAATACCTTCATCTATCGCATACTGTTTCATTGTCTCTACTTCGTTATAATCTGTTCTGCCATGGTCGCCGCTCATAAGAAGTTTTTCTGACGCGCTATACTCATGCACTTCCACACCTCTCTGCAGCCTGTCTCGAAGCATATGGCTAGGTTCTCCGCCTTCTTTAACC
>JAXJXL010000155.1:0-17081 GCA_036307525.1 Faecalimonas sp. | reverse complement strand
GCTCCTTCTCTCTTTTATCTTTTCTGTTACTTTTTCCGCCACAAATTCCGGTACAAACTGTGTAATATCGCCGCCAAAACTTGCGACCTCTTTCACTGTTGTAGAACTAAGGTACGAATAATCAAGACTAGTAGTTAAAAATAAGGTTTCTACATCAGCATTCAGCTTGCGGTTCGTCTGCGACATTTGTAATTCATATTCAAAGTCAGTAATTGCACGTAAGCCTCTTACAATTACCTTTGCATCCATTTGTTTCGCAAAATCGATTAGTAATCCCTCAAATGGAACAATTTTCACGTTCTTTAGATTTTTTGTGACTTCGCATAATATTGTAACACGTTCTTCGACAGAAAACAACGGCGTTTTTGCTTTATTTTGCAATACACCCACAATTAATTCATCAGATATTCTTGCTGCGCGTTCAATGATATCTAAATGACCATAAGTAACAGGGTCAAAACTGCCTGGATAAATTGCTCTTAACATAGATTAAAACGCCTCCTAAAGATTCTTTTGTAAATTATACAAATTAGATATGTAATTGTCAAGAAACAAAGCCAAAGCACTACTTTGTTAATCCCAATTCTTTGTGAAAATATTTCAATGTTGAAAAACCATATTTCCTTTTGAAAAATACCGGATGTAATATGTTAGTCTTATTTATATGTGCAACATACTCTTCAACATATTCTAATGCATCTTTTTTAATTTTCTCAAGATTTATTATTGTTTCTTTATATTCATCTTTATCAATAATAGCATCTTTGTTATTTAAATATTCAGTTTTATTAACAATGAGTATTTTTGTATAATCCAAACCTGATTTGTGTTTTTTGGAACGATTTGATTTTTTAAAAAGATATGCAAATGAATGCGTAATTTCACTTCTATATGGAATACAAATAAAATAGTTATAATGTGTTTGAAAGAGCAAACAATTATATGCTCGTTTTTGTTTTTTGAGTATTTCTTTGTGAGGTGGATTAGGGTATTGCTGATAAAACAAATCCGTCAACCTCAATATCTGATAGTCATTCTCGGGTAGTCTCATATTTCCTCCTTGGTTAAAAAACGAGAGGTCAACGACCTCTCGTCAAGAACTTCATCACTCGGTCAATTTTTATTTTACCGTCCTGTCAGAACCGTCACAGGACTCATCACTCGGTCAATTTTTATTTTACCGTCCTGTCAGAACCGTCACAGGACTCATCTTTGATGAAGAAGAACTTTGTTCTTACGTATAGTATACTCAAAAGATAAATCTTTTACAATACCTTTTCCAAAAAAACATGTTTATTTGTCTTATATTCTTTTTCCTTGATAATAGAAAAACCTAGTTTCGCAACATAAGAAAAATCTGTTTCCAAAGACGCCTCAACTATAATAATACCATCATCTGATAATAACATGGAGTTGCTTAAATACTCAAGCACTCTTTTCTCATGTGATTGATTATATGGAGGGTCCATAAAAATATAGTCAAAGGTTTTGCTTCCTTCCATGCGACTCAAGGCATTTACCGCATCTGTTTCATAAAGTTCAGCTCTATCACTTAATTTGGTGTACTTCAAATTGTCGTTGATACACTCCATTGCTTTCTTGCTCTGTTCCACAAAACTTGCATGTGCAGCACCACGGCTTAAAGCTTCAATTCCGATTGCACCGCTTCCACTAAACAAATCAAGAAAATTAGAATCTGCGATATATGCCGATATCATATTAAAAAGTGTTTCTTTGATACGGTCTGTGGTCGGTCTGGTATCCATTCCCTCAACTGTTTTCAGTTGTAATCGTTTCGCAGTTCCTGCAATAACACGCATAATCAATGCCTCCCTTAAGATATCTTGTAAATTATACAAAGAAGGGCTTATCTTGTCAAGAAACCGGAAAAAGAGTGTAACTCATCTGAGCCACACTCTTTTCCTCTCTTATCTAATCTCTCGATTATTTACCAGACATTTGTCTTTCTTGTTGTTCGATCATTTTCTTAACCATATAACCGCCAACTGAACCGTTCTGTCTAGAAGTTAAATCTCCGTTGTAACCTTCTTTTAAAGGTACTCCAAGTTCACTTGCTACTTCATATTTAAATTTGTCTAATGCAGCTTTTGCTTCTGGAACTGCTGCTCTGTTTGATGAACGACTTGACATATTCGTTTCCTCCTCATTCTTTAGATTAATTTTTCGTAACTTTATGTTACAACCTTAGTATGTGAGGAAAATAAAAAGATACACTAGAAGTTGTTTCTTGTTTTACCATTTTTTGAAACATTATAACGTGGTTTCTAGCATGCCTTCTTTGATGTAAAAATTCAAATAATTTTTCAAGTTACGATTTTCTTCCATTTCCAAATGAGGATCACGCTTCATTAGCTGAGCTGCCGCCTCACTGGCACGCTGCAGGACCTTTGCATCTTGAAATACATCAGCAAGTTTGAAATCCAAAACTCCACTTTGCCTGATTCCAAACAAATCTCCCGGACCACGAAGCTTCAAATCTTCACTTGCTATGTAAAATCCATCATTTGACTTATTTAAAATCGATAACCTCTCCTGAGTGTCATTCGACTTTGAACCACTCATAAAAATACAATACGACTGATGCTTTCCACGACCAACACGTCCCCGAAGCTGATGTAATTGAGCTAGGCCAAATCGTTCTGCATTTTCAACCATCATCACAGTTGCATTTGGCACGTTAATGCCAACTTCAATAACTGTTGTAGACACCAGTATTTGTATCTCATTTTTAGAAAACTGTTCCATAATTGCATCTTTTTCAGCCTGCTTCATTTTTCCGTGTAGATGGCCAATTTTAATACTGTTACCCAATTCACCTTGAAGCATTTTTGCATAATCAATTACATTTTCAGCCTCCAAAAATTCGCTGTCTTCCACCATCGGACAGATAACATAACACTGTCTGCCTTCGGTAATTTGCTTCTTCATAAATGTGTAGGCAGTATTTCGATAACTGGTATCAACCACACAATTCTTAATCGGCAGTCTGTTCGCCGGAAGTTCATCGATTACAGAGATATCTAAGTCGCCGTATAGAATAATCGCTAGAGTTCTTGGAATTGGTGTTGCACTCATCACCATGATATGAGGCGTCTGTCCCTTTTCTGCTAACTTTTCTCTCTGCTTTACACCAAAACGATGCTGCTCATCTGTCACAACCAAAGCCAAGTTTTTATACTGCACCTTGTCTTGAATAAGCGCATGTGTTCCTACAATAATGTCTGCCTCCCCAGATGCAATTCGCTCATAAGCTTCTCGCTTTTCTTTGGCAGTCATGGAGCCGGTAAGCAGCTCTACCTCAAGTGGTATCTGATACTGCGCAAACAAGTCTGTGATAGATGCGTAATGTTGTTTTGCAAGAACCTCTGTAGGTGCCATCATTGCGCCCTGATATCCATTTGCCCCAGCCAGAACCAATCCTAACAATGCGATAATTGTTTTACCTGAACCAACATCACCCTGGACCAAACGTGACATCACACGTTCACCCTGCATATCAGCAAGAATCTCCTGCCATACTTTTTTCTGCGCATTGGTTAGTTCATAAGGAAGCTGTTTTATTAATCGCTCTGCTATATCTGTTTTTGGAAATGTAAATGCATTTCTTGTCTTTTCATTGGTTTCCTTCATCTGTCGAAGTGCCAATATGAATATCAGGAATTCTTCAAATACAAGACGTTCCCTCGCCTTAAAGAAGGAATCCTTATCCTTTGGAAAATGAATCTGACGTATGGCAAAATTATACTCTGCCAAATGATGCTCCAGTCGAATACTGTTTGGCAAGAATTCTCGTTTCAAATCCAAATATTCTAACGCCTGTTTTACAGCTTTCATAAACATGTTATTAGTCAAACCATTTGTCAGCGGATAAATCGGCTGCATAGTATCTTCTTTTTCGTTATACTTTGAACTTGGGAAGAATATTTCCGGTTGTTCCATACAAAGGACGCCTCTTCGATTGACAATACGTCCGCGAAGCGTAATCACGCCGCCACGTCCAAGGGTATTCTTTAAAAATGGCATACGAAACCAAGTGGCTTTTATAACGCTCGTCAAATCTTTTACATGGATAGATGTAATCTGAAGATTCTTGGCATTACTAAGCTGCACTTTTCCATAGATGGTTCCGGTTATGGTAGCAATTTCACCTTCCACCACTTCACTTATGGGCTTGGACGTTTCATAAATATCATAGCTTCTCGGATAGAAACGTATCAGGTCTCCAACTGTATTGATATTCAGTTTTTGAAATAATTTTTCCGACTTTTCCCCAACGCCTTTTAACTCGCGCAATCTTGAATATTCGTTCATTATAAACTCCTAAAAAGAGAGTTCGCGTGCGAACTCTCTTTAATTCCTCTTATTCTACTGCAATTACATAGTAATAAATCGGCTGTCCACCCAAATGTGTATCAACATCAACATCCGGATATAATTCTTCAATTTCTGCTGTTAATTTTTCAGCATCTTCTTCTGAAATATCAGCACCATAATATATGCTAATCATACCTGATTCATCATCTACTAACTCAGCAAGCATCTCTTTTGTTGTTTCTGCAATGTCTGTACCTACAGAGAGAATACCGGAATCACCAATTCCCATGATGTCATCCTTGTGAATTTCTTTATCATCAATATGTGTATCACGAACCGCATATGTTACCTGTCCTGTCTTCACATATTGGATTGCCTCAAGCATTGCCTCTTCATTTTCTTCCGCTGACATATCCGGAACAAAGTTAATAATCGCTGTAATACCCTGTGGAACCGTTTTAGTTGGAATCACAATTACTTCTTTATCCTTCACTAAGGATTTTGCCTGGTTAGCAGCTAGAGTAATATTCTTATTATTTGGAAAGATGTATACATGCTTTGCATTTACTTCATCAATTGCATTTAACATATCATCGGTACTTGGGTTCATGGTCTGACCGCCTTCAATGATATAGTCAACGCCTAATTCTCTAAAGATTTCATTCAATCCTTCCCCGATAGAAACTGCGATAAATCCAAACTCTTTCTGTTCTGCCTTTGCTTTTTCTTTTTCCTGTTTAGCAACCTTTTCCGCATCACGAATCAATTTTTCTTCGTGTTCTTCTCGCATATTGTCAATCTTCATCTTTGTAAGCTGACCATATGTTAAGGCTTTTTGAATTGCAAGACCCGGATCGTTCGTATGAACATGAATCTTAACAATCTCATCATCTGCAACACATACAATAGAGTCTCCAATTGATTCCAAATATGCTTTGAAATCTCTCTCGTCTTTACCTGTGAATGCTTTTTCTGTCATAATAATAAATTCAGTACAATATCCAAATTTAATCTCTGCAGTGGTATCTGCACTTACCCTTGTTACATTTACAGATGTGCTTGGTGCAATCTTGCTGTAATCGATTTCTTTACCAAGGAAAGCATCATATGCACCTTTAAGAACCTCAACAAGACCCTGTCCGCCAGAGTCAACTACTCCGGCTTCTTTTAATACCGGAAGCATCTCCGGTGTCTGAGCCAATACTTCTTCTGCGTGTGCAATGACTTGTGGAATAAATTCTTCTAAGTCCTCTACTGTTTCAGCTAGCTCCAATGCCTTATCAGCAATTCCTCTTGCAACAGTCAGAATCGTACCTTCTTTTGGTTTCATAACAGCTTTATATGCCGTTTCTTTTGCTTTTTCACATGCTGCTGCAAGTGTTAGCACATCGATTTCCTTTGTGTCACGAATGGCCTTTGTAAAGCCACGGAACAACTGTGATAAGATAACACCTGAGTTACCACGAGCTCCACGAAGCGAGCCTGAAGAAATTGCTTTCGCCAAAGTCTCCATATCCGGATTATCAAGAGCTGCTACCTCTTTTGCCGCTGCCATAATTGTTAATGACATATTTGTTCCTGTATCACCATCCGGAACAGGGAAAACATTTAATTCATTAATATATTCTTTCTTTGCTTCAATGTTTCCAGCACCAGCCAAAAACATCTTAGAAAGCATTTCTGCATTAATTGTTTTTATAGCCACAATTACGTCCTCCTTAATCAATCACTCTTACGCCTTCGACGTAAATGTTGATTTTATCCACTTCCATACCTGTGAATTCTTCTACTCTATATTTTACATTTCCAACCAGATTTTCACATACTGTTGAAATGCTAACGCCGTAGGAAACGATAACATGGAAATTAATCGTAAGTTTATTGTCTTCTGAAATCTCCACTTGAATTCCATGTGTCAGGCTTTCTTTTTTAAGTAATTTTACAAGACCATCCTTCATGCTGACAGCTGCCATGCCGACAATACCAAAACACTCTACAGCAACGGTTCCTGCATATTTAGCAACCACCTCAGGATCAATCGTAATTACACCTAAGTCTGTTGTCATACTTCCTTTCATATCTGTACCTCCAATTCTATAAAGGTTTCATACATTTTCACGTACTTAACGTGTATATTATACTCTGTTTTTTATCATTTTACAACACTTTTAACATTATCTTGGGTGTATCTTCATTTTTTTTAATTTTTGCTTGCAAATTTGTTTCTTTTCTGATAAAATACCTTTGTTGTGTGAGTCTGATATGACTATTAATATCGTTAGGAGGTGCAATCATGGCTAAATGTGCTATTTGTGAAAAGAGTGCTCACTTCGGAAACAATGTAAGTCACTCTAATAGAAAAACACCAAAAATGTGGAAATCAAACATAAAATCTGTAAGAGTTAAAACAGAAGGCGGATCTAAGAAAATGTACGTATGTACTTCTTGCTTAAGATCAGGAAAAGTTGAAAGAGCTTAATATGCATAATAAAAACGAGATGTTTGGAGTCATCTCGTTTTTTTGTTGTGTTTCATACAACATAGCTTCGCAATGGCGCGCAATGTACATATTGCTTTACACTCACGCTACACGCAAAAAAGTCCGCAAGCGGACTTTTATACTAACAACAGAATAAATTATATCCTAGGAGCAGACATATTAAAATAACCAGACATTCTACAAACGTACTTGGTAATACCATCGAGATTACCATACCTACTGCAATAAAGAATATTGCAAATCCAAGAACTCGTTTCATGCCACGCTCCATAACCTATACTTACTATAGTATATGCTGGGGACTTGTCTTTATTTCTCTTCTGCCTTATCTAACATTTCATCAATATCTTTTTCTGTCACTTTATCTTCTTTTTTCTCTTTTACTCTGTCAATGACATCCGGAACCAAGTCAAGAAGTTTTGTAATGGTATCTTGATTTTTGATATTCACTAACTTCGTCTTGCCATTTTGAATCACGAGTACTGCACTTGGACTAATCTTTCCACCAAGTCCTCCAGCACCTCTTTCTTTTTTATCCGCATGAAATGCTCCCGCACCTACTGCAAAGGATACATCCACCAATGGCAAAATAATTGTATCACCAATATGAATTGCATCTCCAACTACTGTTTTCGATGAAATGACACTATCCATTCCATTAAACAACGCAGATACTGTTGAATTAAATTTGTTATCTTCCATTTTTACTTCCTCCTAAATTCCTTTTTTTATTTGTATTAACTGTTGAGAGCCCACCTCGAAAATACTACGCATTTTACGTCCGTTTTATAAAATTTTACTTAGCTCTGAACAGTTTTAAATTCCTATATGCAGTCTTTACATGTGTATCCAAATATGCTCTACCTAACACCAGTAACAAATGGATGAGATGAATGCGACCTTTAAAATGCAAATCACCCTCTATGATCTCTCGCTCAAATTCCGGATACACTTGAAAATGCTCTCCGTAAAACGGATACAAAACACTTAAAGCCGCTAGCACGCGCCCTGTGTTATATGGGTCCTCCAACCCAAAGCGTAAGTATCCTTTGATTTTATCTGGTTTTATCTTTCTTATAAAGAAAAGCATTTCTTTTTTCAAACGTAGAAACGCTTGTATATGCGCTTCTTCTGTTAGAAATTCTTTGATATTTTTTATCTTACCATAGATTTCCCGAATTGTACATTTTATCTTTTTAAAGCAACCTTCCTTTTCTTTTTTGGAAGCAGCTCTTTTTTCGGATGTTTCAGTATCTTTTTCTACTGACTTGTTACTAGGAGAAGCCTCCTTCTTGGAAGTGGCTTCCTTACCGTGAGGCGCTTTCTTATTTTGAGCTGACATCTCTACATCATCTGTATGAATACCGTCATCATCTATCTGGACATCTTCATCACATGCCTTGAACTTCTTCCACCCAACTCGAACCTGCCAATCCAGTTCTTCCCCTTGGTATGTGATATGCGCTGATATCAGGTGCAATAGCCAGTGAGCCTTCGCCTCTGTTCTAAGTCCCTTCATCCCATTCGTTGTTTCCGTTTTCATCTGATAACGAATCGGAACGAACAAAACCACACCAATCACCGTCAGCGTAATTCCTAATATTACCAACAGTATAATGCCTATTATTTTTAAAATTAAAAATAGTATATGTAGCATTTTAACACCTATACATTTCCTTCTTCATACTCTCGTTGTTTCTGCAAGATATAATTTCTTATATCTACTCCACTAGTCTCATCATACACTTCTTGCGTAATCTTTTCAACTAATTCCAAGCTTTCTGTGTAACCGCTTGCAATTCCAACAACAAATAAATCGTCTTTGGACATTGCTTTTTGAATCAATAAAACAGAGTTAAATATTTCCAAATGATTCTTATCATTTTTTGTTAAGGTAATTAGATAAATCTCTGACTGCCATTTATCCTTTCCAATCTTCTGTTTAATTTGTTCTTTTTTATCTTTTGTATGCTCATCCGTATATAGCGCATAATAATATTTCATAATGTTCCCTCTAAATCTAATAATACGCATTCAATATTTTTTTCGCCACAGAAACTGCACTCATCCCCGAATTGTCTGCACTTTCAACAACAATACTAATCGCAAGATCAGGATTGTCCGGATTGGTAAAACCCATAAACCATGAATGTGCTTTTTCTTTATCACTGCTGTACTCCGCTGTACCTGTTTTCCCTGCAACTATATATTTCTCACTTTTTAGTGCACTTGCGGTTCCGTTTTCAACAACCTTTAACATGTAATCCTTCAAAACAGAGGCTTCTTGTGATGTCATAAGCTCTGTATATTTTTTTGGCATGTTTTTCTCCACAGACGCTCCTGTATGACTTTCAATTCGGTCTACTAAATATGGTTCCATTAAAATACCGCCATTTCCAATTGCAGAAGCAATAAGTACCATGTGATAAGGACTGACCAGTGTTTCTCCCTGCCCGATTGCTGTCATCATAACTTCCGAGGAAGAATCCTCTTTATCCAGTTGAAACTTACTCTGAGAATACGGAAACAAACTCGGCAGCTTTGTATTAAACAACAGTCCTTTGGCTGTCTTTTGCATACCGGAAATATTCAAACTCAACCCAATATTTGAAAACGAAGTATTACATGAGTTTGCTAATGATAAAGCCAAATCCTCCTCACCATGTTTTCTATTTTTCGCACAGTGAATAACCGTACCCTCAAATTCGATTTCGCCTTCACAAGTATAGCTATAGCTGTCATAGGCATTGTTTTCTCTCATATACTCCAGTGCAGTTACCAATTTAAATATGGAGCCCGGTGGATATGTCCCTTGTGTAGCCCGATTTAGAAGCATGCTGCCGGAGCTGTTTACAAGCTCACTCCAGTCTTCAGAAATGGTATTCGGATCAAAATCCGGTTTCGACACCATTGCTAAAATTTTCCCTGTTGTCACTTCAGTAATTACAACAGCACCTTTGTAATCTCCTAGCGCATGATATGCAGCTTCTTGCAGGGTCAAATCCAATGTTGTAATTACATTGTCGCCAATATTTTTCTCTTCCTTCAGCTCATGAACAAACTGTTCCATAAAGTTTGCATTGGAAGTAAGCAGATGGAAATTTGCGGTGGATTCCAGTCCTGATTTCCCTTTAGAATCGTATCCCACCACATGTGCAAACATCTTACCGTATGGATAGCTTCTGCTCTCTGAACCATCCTCATGAACTTCTGTTTTAGCCAGCACATTTCCTTCATTATCTAAGATTTTACCACGTACCACACGGTCTGCCATGGAATCTAGTCTGACATTGTATGGACTATTAATAATATCTTTACTTTTCACCACGTTGAAGTACACCAAATACCCCATCATAGCAAGAAAAATGATTACAAAGAGATACGTTACTCTAGCGAACTCGCGATTTCTGGTTTCCTTCTCCTGTTCTTCTCGTTTTCTGCTTTTGTGAGCTGTATTTTGCTTCCTCCCGCGTTCCGGTTCGAGGTTGAACGATATGACTTCTATTTCGTTGTCCTGCGTCCTGTTGCGCGTATTTTTTTTGTCTCTTTCTCTCAATATTCTCTTCCTCGTCTTCTTTCAGAATATATAATCCTTGAATAATTGCAAACATAATTAAAGTACTTAAAACCGAACTTCCACCATAACTTACAAGAGGCAATGTGACTCCGGTTGAAGGAATAAAATTTGTCACTCCTCCGATATTTAAGAATGTTTGGAAGATATAACAGGTTCCCAAGCCTAATGCAACAAGCTTGTGGAAACGACTACGTAGCTGCATTGCAATATTTAAAAACATGACATAACAGCTAACACAGATTAAAATTGTACACAATGCAAAAATCAGTCCCATTTCCTCTGATATGGCAGAAAAAATAAAATCCTCATCTGCCACCGGTATTGCATCCGCTTTTCCTTGAAACAATCCGGTTCCAAACCAGCTTCCTGTCCCAATTGCAAAAAGTGACTGAGCCACCTGATATCCGCCTTTATCATAGACTGCAAAAGGATCCTTCCATACATTGACACGCACCCTAACATGAGAAAACAAGTGATATGCGGCAACTGCAGCGACACTGCCTGCCCCAAGTCCAGCAAATGTATATATAGACTTCCTGGTAGCAACATATAACATTACCAGGTACACAGCAAAGATAATTAATGCCGCTCCAAGGTCTTTTGAAACAACTAAAATCAATACATGCATTGCTGCCACAATTGTTGTCACAACTACATTTTTAAATCCTGTTGAACGGTAGAAGCTGGCGGCAACGAAGAACACAAAAAGAATCTTCACAAACTCCGAAGGCTGTATTCCGATTCCTGCAATGGTAAATCCTAATTTGGCGCCTCCTGATACCTGCCCTACAACCACTACAGCCGCCAAGGCAACAATTCCTATAAGTCCATATAGAACCCTTAATTCTGCCAGTCTTTTTGCATTGCGAATAATTACCGGAACAAAAAGACTTAAGGCAGCAGCTCCTGCAACAATCACACTTTGCTTTACGGCCTTGTCATAAGACAATCTGGTAATCATAATAAAACCAATTGTAAGAAGCATACACATATTGTTGACAATAAGACGTGAAACCTTTGGATATAATTTCCCGTATAGGAAAATAATACCAATCAACATCAGTACTTGAGCCAAATAAAAAATCAATATTTTATTTTCACCTATTTTTAAATACATACCTGCAAAAGCCATAAAATGAATCATAAACATGACTCGGTTTTGGTTCCTTAGAATTTTCTTTTTGGCTTTTGGGTCTTCATATCCAAATACTGCAAAGCATTGGTATGTGTAAATGGCTATGAAGATAATCATCATGTATTTTGCACATCCTACTATAATGTTCGCCAACTCTTCACCTACTTAATTCCTCGTTTGAAATGCCCTCTTGTGAACTCAAAATCAGGCTCTATTGCCTGTCCGTCTTCACAAAACACTTCATTGTATAACTCCATAATCCTTCGCATCAATTGCCTGTTTTCTGTTGTAAAATGCAAACGTATTGCTTTAGGATTTAATTCTATAATTTCCACTTTTTGGTCTGTTAAAACAACCGGTGCAGTATTATAAATAATATTATAACAATAATCGCAGTGATTTTTAACTGCAAACTGCTTATGATATCTGTCTTTGATAAATACTTGTCCTTTTTCCTTTTTGCATCCTTCCGTTGTCTTTTTCACGCATTGTGCAGAAATCATCATTGGAAAATAACCATAGACAACCAACTCACTGTTTTCCATTCCAACCTCTTTTAATTCTTTGAAGTTGAGTTCAAGCGGAGCTGTCGTGGACTCTATCTTCTCATTTTTCCAAAACTCCTTTGCATATCGGTTGAATTGGTACAAATTATAATCCGTGACTATGTTTCCGGTATATCTATGATTTTTTAAGAATGCATAGCTCTCATAATTTCGAATCAATAGGCCATCCCATTCTGCCTCGATGATATTGGTATATGCTTTGTCGTAATTACGAATCGTCTCTTCTCTAAAAATATGCGGCATACCAAGATAAATCTGTTTGCCACTCTGGTGCGTTCTCTGAATGATATTTGAAACATCTGAATTCAGCCATGCTTTATCCAGCGCATTGCAATCCAAATAAATACGCTTTACGCAATCAAAATTCAAGGCTTCCCCCCATTGCTCCAAATGTTCCACATATACATACATAGAAATATGTTTTTCTGTCTCTAATGACACGGTGGTATGCAATACCTTCTGTTTTTCTTCTCTTCGATATCCAGATAGAATTCGTTTCTCTAAAGCTTCTATTCCTGCTCTTCTAAGCTCATTCAGTCCCTGCATCGGTATAAATAGATTACCGTCTAGTTCTATTTCCAAGTTATCAAACTCAAACAAGGTGTTTCCTGTCTTACGCATCTGCTTTTCCACACGTTCTGCATTCATCGGTTGATTTAGCGCTTCCTGTGCTTTCTCACCAGTCACCTCCACAGTAATATCCTCATATTTAATCACCAGTCTGGCAGCTTCTTTAACAGAAAGGGTTAAGCGCCCATTCATTTTCACCTTTGATTTAGAATCAATAATGCTCGTTTTTATCCATTGCAATAAACTTTCATTTCTCGTCCTGTTCAAAATATGGTTCTGAGAAAACCTCTGATTCTTATGTGTTGTAAATGTGGTTGTTTGCCCTTTTAAAACATCTATTCCAAATGTAAAATTTTCTGTACCATCCGGCAGTTCAATGACATCTCCCTTATGAATGTCCACAAGCGTTTTAGCGGTAACATTACGTCCCTTGCATTTCTTCACCTGAAGCGCAGGTACTCCCGCATGATTTGGCCGTTCTAAAGACAACATGTCCCTGCCGTTTTTTGTGTGATAATACCCACCGTGAGAACCGCCTCGGTTGTATAAATCCATCAACATCTCGCGGTCTTTCTCTTCCACACGGAATGCCCTTTTCCCATACTTTAAATATAGGTCCACATATTTACGGTACATGGCGGTTACAAGCGCAACATACTCTGGTTTCTTCATGCGCCCTTCTATCTTAAATGAATCAATGCCGGCTTCTACAAGTTCAGGGATGTATTCAAGTGTACAAATATCCTTTAAACTAAGTACATACTGCGTGTCCTTTTGGTTGTCTGTGCGATAAGGCAACCGGCATGGTTGTGCACATTGTCCCCTGTTTCCGCTTCTACCGCCGATTAAACTGCTATATAAACATTGTCCCGAATAGCAATAACATAAGGCTCCATGTACAAAGCTCTCAATTTCCACATCTGTATTCTTTGCAATCTCATCAATCTCGGAAAGCTGCATTTCCCGTGCAGTCACTACACGCTCTACCCCAAGACTTTGTAAAAATTGTGCTCCAAGTACATTGGTGATTGTCATCTGCGTACTCGCATGGATAGGAAGCTCTGGAAACTGTTCTTTAATAAAAGATAAAACACCTATATCCTGTACAATAACTGCATCAATTCCTTGCTTGTAATACGGCAATAGATAATCATATAATTCATTACTCAGTTCATGTTCTTTGAGAAGTGTATTAATTGTTAAATAAATCTTTCTTCCATGTAAATGAACATAATCAATTGCTTCCAAAAGTTCCTCTTCCGTCAGATTATTTGCATATGCACGCGCACCAAAACGAGTGCCGCCTATATAGACCGCATCTGCCCCTGCGGCAATTGCCGCTTTTAGGCTTTCATATGAACCTGCCGGAGATAAGATTTCCACTTTTTTATTCATGATTTGCTCCATTTCCATATAAGGATATATAGAATAACGAGTTTGCTTACTATACAAAATAGAACCCCGCATGCGAGATTCTATTTTAATTGATTTTCTGTTTCTAATTTAACAATTTTCATCTGAAGTTCTTGATTCTCTTCTTTCAAACGCGCAATCTCTTGTTCTAAATTCTCACAACGAATCTGATTTGAAATTAACTCATGCTTCAAATCATACATTTCTTTGTCTTTTTGTTGGACATCGTTTTCTAAAACAGAACCTTGTTTCTTAGCCTTAAAATAATCATCTGCAATATTAAGTGCCAAAATTGTACTTCTTGTTTCTGCACTTTGTCTTTGATATCCATCTATGCTTGTACACTCTGCAATCTTATGATTCAGATATGTAGATACTCTTTGTAAATAATCTTCACTTTCAAATCCACTTAATGTGAATACTTTTCCACCAATTAAAACTTCTGTACAGTTTTTTGAAGATGCCATAGCAATCCTCCTCGCTTTTCTTAAATCTTTATCCATTATATACGTTTTTAATCGTTTTGGCAAGGTATTCCCAAATGTTCGTAAGCGCGCTCTGTAACAATACGACCCTTTGGTGTTCTTTGGATAAATCCATTCTTCAAAAGATATGGTTCATATACATCTTCAATGGTTCCGGCATCCTCTCCGACAGCCGCAGCAAGTGTATCCAGTCCAACAGGACCACCCTGGAATTTCTCAATAATCGTCAGTAAAAGATTACGGTCATTATGGTCTAATCCAAATTTATCCACATCCAATAAATCTAGCGCATAATTAGCAACAGCCTCTGTAATAACGCCATCATATTTCACTTGCGCAAAATCTCGCACACGTTTCAAAAGACGATTTGCAAGTCTCGGCGTTCCTCTGGAACGTTTTGCCATCTCCTTTGCTCCATTTGGTTCTATGTCCACATCAAGCACCTTAGCAGAACGCATGATAATAGTCTGTAGTTCATCTTCTGTGTAGTATTCCAAACGATTAACAACGCCAAATCTATCACGCAAAGGTGCTGTAAGCATACCAGCCCTAGTCGTTGCCCCTACCAGAGTAAACTTTGGAAGCTCCAGTCGAATGGAACGTGCATTGGCACCCTTTCCTATCATAATATCAATTGCATAATCCTCCATCGCAGGATAAAGTACTTCCTCAACCTGACGGTTCAGTCGATGAATTTCATCAACAAAAAGTACATCACCCTCCTGCAAACCATTTAAAATTGCCGCAATATCACCTGGTTTTTCAATTGCAGGTCCTGATGTGATTTTTAAATTCACACCCATTTCATTTGCAATAATTCCGGCTAAAGTGGTTTTTCCCAGCCCCGGAGGGCCATAGAACAATACATGATCCAACGACTCTTTTCTAGATTTTGCTGCCTCAATATAAATTTTAAGCGTCTCTTTTGCTTTTTCCTGTCCTATATAATCTTTTAGCAATTGCGGACGCAAATGATTCTCTATCTTAATATCTTCCTCTAAATTTTCCGTTGTTATGATTCTTTTCTTCATCTTCAATCCTACCTATCTCTGCAAGGCTCATCATATCATGTTCTTTAGGGCCACTTTCAGTAAATCCTCCACTGTGGTATCTTCATTGACAGATACCTTTTTCACAGCCTTTGTGGCCTCTGTGCTACCATATCCTAATGCAACCAATGCCTGTATTGCCTCTGCCTGAACCTCATTAGAAGTACTAACGGAAGTAACAACACTCACATCCTCTACATCTCTATTCAATACATCTTCAATATCCAATTTATCTTTCAATTCAATGATTAATTTCTCTGCTGTCTTTTTTCCAATACCAGGAGCCTTAGCAATGGTTTTGGCGTCATTTGCCATAACAGCAAAACGCAAATCATCCGGTGACATCTGAGATAAAATACTTAATCCACCTTTGGGTCCAATTCCACTTACACCGATAACTAATTTAAAAACCTTCAAATCGTCTCTGGTCAAAAAACCATATAATTGAATTGCATCTTCTCGAACATTCATATAGGTATGTAACCGAACTTCCTCTCCAATTGGCGGAAGGTAGTTCATGGATTGTAACGGTATATATATACCAAATCCAACTCCGTTTACATCAAGGATGACTTTATCCTCTTCTATGGTAATCAATTCACCTCTTATATACGATAACATTTCTTTCCTCCAAGAACCTTCTCTGTCTTACTAGACCATTTTAGCACACTACACTATTTTTAGCAACCATATGTTCGAGTCTGTTGACAGAACAATGGGTTTAGAAATTGTGAAATTTCTTATTATATTAAAATAGAGACTACAAGTAGTAGTCCCTATCTATCATTTCATTATTCAGCTGTTTCTTCAGAAGCCTCTTCGGCTACTTCTTCAACTACTTCCTCAGCAACTGCCTCTCCCACAACTGGTTCTTCAGCTACAACTTCTTCAGTTGTCACTTCTTCAACAGTTTCTTCAGCAGGTGTTTCCTCAGCAGGAGCAGCTTCCGCTACTGGTTCTAATGCTTTCATGCTTAAGCTAATTTTCTTATCTTCTTCGTTGAATTCTACAACTTTTGCTGTAATTTCCTGACCAACGCTCAATACATCAGCTGGTTTTTCAACGTGTGCTCTTGAAATCTGAGACACATGTAACAATGCATCAACACCTGGCGCTAATTCTACGAACGCACCAAAGTCTGTCATTCTTGCAACTTTACCTGTCACTTCATTTCCTAATGCATAAAGCTCAGCTGCATTCACCCATGGATTTGTTTCTGGGAATTTCAAACTTAATGCAACTTTTGTTTCATTGATATCTTTTACAAGAACATTGATTTCTTCTCCAACTTTGAATACTTTCTTAGGGCTTTCTACTCTTCCCCATGACATTTCGGAAATATGTAACAATCCATCAACACCGCCAAGGTCAATAAATGCACCAAAGTCTGTTACATTCTTAACTGTACCTGTAACTGTATCACCAACATTTAATTTTTCAAATACAGCTTT
>JAXJXL010000154.1:0-4948 GCA_036307525.1 Faecalimonas sp. | reverse complement strand
GTCAGACATGCTTCGGTTGGTATTTTTCTCCGGAAATTGCCATTTTGCCACTATTAGATAGTCTGTATCTTCCGTGTTGGCTTTCCAAGTATGAGCCTTTCAACTGTCCTAAATATCGGTCAATTGTTCTTGGCCTCATTCCGTGATTAATACAGATGCTTAGAATTTCACTTCTTGCAATGAACCTATCAGCTGGAAGTAGTCTAAGGAATACCTTCTGATCTGCTAGCAAAGGCTTAGGGAACATCTTTGACATCATATCTAAAGTCTGCAGAGCTCCATCCAGATAATAGTTCATAATGTGGGTTGCCGCCATGGCGATCTGCATACCGATGAAATCTTCGTTGCCTGTTGGGTCTTCGTCTGTAGGCAAGTCCCCCTTGTCGCCATCTCCAATCTCTAAAACATCTTCGTTGCATGCCCTCCATAGCACCTTGAGGATGAGAGCAATCTTGTGGACGTTGACCTGTACTTTTCTCCAGACTGATAATTCTTTTTGTGGACGAGAAGAAGTGAATTCCCATTCTCTCTCATTTTGCCAATTCCTGACTGTTGCCCAACCGTTTTCTGTGTACCGGATCTGTTTCGGATGTTCGTAATCTACGCCCAATGACTGATCGAAAATCGATAATATGATTTTCGACCAATCTTTGCATAAATTCTCGTCCGGATGTTCGTCATTCCAGAGGAGTGGGCACGCCGGATGCTCGGAGTGTGTCATGAGTATTCTCCAAAGCAAGCCGTCTTCGGTGCCGGCACCTTTGAATGCATCACATAAGATGTAAGGCTGGATCGATCCTATCAAGGATACAAACGGACGCTTGATGTGGAGTACTTTTGAATTTCCTTTTCTGTTGACGATAAGGTCGTCCCCATCATAGATTACAATCCATTCGCCCTGTTCGGATACGTGTCCTTTCGTGTATCTTGAGAAGGATTTTATCCACAATGCTAACTCGTCAAAGACGTCCATTATACCACGTGGATTTTCATGAAGAATTTCTTTGATGGCTTCTATTGTGGCGTCTTGAATGATATACTGGGTCTTGCGCGGTTTCTCAACATCAAGATTGCCTTTTGCTGTCTCCTTCTGATAGTGTTCGAGATCTTTGTTGTATTCGTCAAGGATTTCCCCTGCCCGCTTCCATAGTGGCTCCATGAACCATTTTATCGGCTGGCTCTTGTTCTCTCCGCTCTCTCCGATGATAGCCATGAATATATTTGCATATACGGTATATCCATTGTTGGTGCATAGTACCTTTGAGTTTGCTATTGAACCGGAAACTGCAGTGAGGATGGTGGAGAAGCAGTACGATATTGGAAACTTCATTGAGTTATGAAGTTCCCAGATAATGTTCTGCACCTTGTGTGGCAGATACTTCAGCAGCATCTGTTCGTTCTCTGTCAGCGAAGTGTCTTTATTGAATTTCTCGATAAGAGAGAACGTCGTGTGGACCTTTATTTCTCTTGACATACGTTCTCCTTCCTTGCTTCTCTTTGGGACTTCTGGTATTCATCCGCTAGTTCTCTTGCCCTGTGGACGTCGAACACGATCCTCTTGCCGATCTGCGAAACGATCGCGCTGTCGAGGATTCCGAGTTTCTTAAGAGAATAGACGGTGCTTTGACAGCATCCAAGCTTTGTTGCCAGCTCGTTGATGCCGTGAGCGAAAATCTTAGTCTCTTTGCTTTCTTGTTGGGAGTTAGAGCTGCTTCGAGTGAGCTCGTTGAGTTGCAGGAATTCTTCTCCTGTCATTTGCCAGATTGGTTTTTCTAGCAGATAATTTTTTTGATCTTTCATGATGATGTATATTTTATGTGAAGCGGGGCCTGTTGGAGTTAAATATCACTACTTGACTCCAACTGGGGGACAAAGTTATATAATATATTTTCTAATTACAAAAAGAAATTACTATTAAAATAAAATAAGTAATTAAATATGTAATATAAAATGTTGTTTAATGTGTTGAAATTCAGCGTTAAATACTTGAAAAATAAAATATATTATAAAATTTGTTTAACAAAATATTGTTTATTAGGAATTTATCCTTACCTTTGCACCCGGAATGATGTGTAAATGCCCAGTATGGGCGATAGAATACTATGTGAATGTGTCCCTTTGATAAGGGTGGGAGTAAAGATGAAGACTGTATGCGATGCTGCGGCAATATGCAAAGCAATTGCTGTGGACTTTAAGGTAAAAGGTCTGACCCATGAGATAGCTGCTAGTCAATTGGGGTGTAGTAAACAGACCGTGTCAAATCAGATTTCTGGAAAGAAGAAGTTTAGTCTGAAGAGTGCTCAGAAGTATGCTGAGACATTTGGGTACAATCTGGAGTTTCTGTTGTTTGGAAAGGGAGAGCTGAATGGCTCTCTGCCTGCAACTCCGGTTGCTGATGCAGAGTCGACAGGCTCGGAAGAGGGTCCTTCTGTTGATGAGCTGAAAAGACAAGTGAGATTGGCGAAGACGCTCTTTAGAATTCTCAATAATCCGGATGCAATTGCGGCTTTTGATGCTGTGGTATCCGGAAATGAAAAGAGATATGCGGTTCTGTTAAGCAAACTTCATAACGACTATGGATGGGATCTCTCAGTAGAAGAGATTGATCGTGATCAGGTGGACAGTGTCCGTAAGTTTCTTGTAGAAGCTCAAGGTTGGCGCCTGATGGGATTGATTGAAAAAATCAATCACGTCTGCGGTGGAGGAGGCTATATGTCTGCTCAATCAATGCTGGATGTCTGTAAGACGGAAATCCTTAAGTTAACAGATGAATATCCTGACGTTATAATTAACGACCTTAAATAGTGTAAGGGGCATTTGGCATTTATGCTGAATGCCCTATTTAATTTTTGAACTGCGGATTTTCCTAAAAAGAAAACAGAGACAATGCTGTGTGGCATTGCCTCTGCTATAAACACCGAGGGGAAGAAGACAACCGCTTAGCGGTTAAGTCTGATCATCTTATAGAGCTTCCCTACTGCATCTACAAGATGAAACAGAACCTTCACAATGTGGCCAAATACAAGATACTTACGTAGATTGTGTTTGGCTTTCCTTGTGGTGTCAACTTCGATACGAAGCTTCACCAAGAGCGAAAGCTTTGTTTTCATAATAGAAGGATAATGGCATTATTGCCTTTGTGATGAAGATGTAAAACAAGCTATGGCTCCTATGGAAGTACGTCCCTCGGCTTAAGGTCTGTAAGCTCCTTTAAAAAGAAAAGGCATTCAGTAGGGATCTGAACGCCTTAACTTATTTCATCTCAGCCTTTCGGCTATCCTTCTATTATGGCGCAAAGATACTTACTTTTTTGATACCTGCAAACTTTTTAGGAACTAATCCATAAAGTTCATCTTGTTCATTTCGCTGGCTTTGATCTCGTCAACGATGTCGATGTATGGTTTCATTGACTTGTAGTCACTGTGGCCGGTCCACTTCATGACTACGCTTGGTGGAATTCCTCTTGAAAGTGCATTGACGATGAATGTCTTTCTTCCGGTATGGGTGCCGATCAGTTCCCACTTTGGCTTAATTTCATCAATTCTCTCGTTTCCTCGATAAGTGGTGATCCTTATTTCTTCGTTAATCTTTGCCAGCTTACAAAGCTTCTTCAAATCCCTGTTCATGGCCTGGTTGGTGTAGAAAGGGAATACGAGGTCGTTCTTCTTTCCTGGGACAGCTCTGTACTTATCCAAAAGACTGCGCGTCATTTCGTTTATTTCAATGGAAATGCTGTCGGCTGTCTTCATGGTCGTTACCTCAATGTGGTCTTCCTTTACGTCGTTCCATTTAAGAGATGAGGCGTCAGAATAACGCAGGCTTGAAAAGCAGCAGAACATGAATATGTCACGAATGGGCTCGAGGTACACATCCTCACCCTTTAGCTCAAGAGCAAGAATGGATTTCATCTCTTCCTTGTTCAGGTAGATTATCTTCTTCTGCGTCTTCTTCAATGTGGGTTTAAAGGTTTTGTAGGCCCTATTGGTGTTATACCCTTTTTCAGTGGCCCAATTAAGAAACCATTTGAGATAATCCAGCTTCTTTTCTATTGTTGAATTTTTAATTCCGACAAGGTCCTCAGTGTCGTAGTTCTTTCTCTCTCCTTTTGGCTTTCTTGGTGTCTTGAGCTGTTTCTCGTCTCTCAAATACACAACAAACTCCGTCAAGGTCTTATCCGTAAGGTCGGAGAACTTGAGTTTCTTTCTGAATGTGGAAAGATCGCTTCTGAGTGCTGCCATTTTCTGGAATGTAGCTTTGGTCCAGGCGTTCTTTTCTCCGCACTCAAAGACGAACTCATCAAAAACCTTGAAGAGATCAGGTTCCTTTGGTTTGGCCTCTCTCTTCTTTTCCGGTTCAGGCTTTTTAGGGGTGACTCCTTTTACCCTCTCTTCATACTTCTTTACGATTTGAGCTCGTGTGGGGAATATGTCATTAGCTTCAAAATACTTAAAGGCTGTTTCCATCTGATCCTTTAAATTTCGAAGCACGTTGTTTATATAAAGACTTGTGGATCCTTTGGGACCTTGGTAGCCATCAACGACAATTTCCTCTTTAGTGTTCCAAGCATCCAAAGAGTTAATCTGGCATCCAGTAGATGTAATTATCCTTTGGCTGTTGAATGTAGTGTGCATCTGAATCTGGAAAAGATTCTTATCTTTTCCGTATGGCCTTAGCTTGAAAGCGATCTGTCTTTTAATAATCATCTTTTGTCACATTTTTCAAATCGTGTGACAAAAATGTGACAAATTTCTGACATTTCAAATACCTCCACTTGGAAAAATCGCCCATAGAACAACGTCATTCAATGCTCTCTGTGGCGCATTGGTTTTCGTTTTCAAATCCCCCTCTCACCGCAGAAAACGGCATTACAGATATCTGTAATGCCGTTTTTGTGTTTAGTGGACCAAAAAATGGACCAAATATCCAGACCTACGGATGCAGAGATATG